>NZ_VPEU01000021.1:0-48219 GCF_013416975.1 Acinetobacter sp. YH18001
TTTGAGATTGTCAAAAAAATTAATTTGCTAAAGTTTCTTTCAGCACTCAGTAATGTTGTTTGTAGCCATGATTTAGAAAAGTAATTCGGTCTGTGGCTACAAACAAAGAATGATTCAATGTCTTGTAGCTACAAAGCGATCTGTAAATTGCTCCTTGTAGCTACAAGCTAAATCAACACATTACTGACACCACAATAAAAATAAGAACAGGTGGAAGAATGAAACAAGGCAATCGAAATATTGTCAAAAGATTGAGGTTTTTAGATCTACAAGCTGAACAGCTTGAACAGTTGCTCGAGTGGAAAGGCATCAGTTTTACTGACCTAGTCCATATGCTCATTGCACATGAATATGCAACAAGTCAGCCCTATGTCCCACGAGAAAGTGAATTACAAAACAGTGTTGTACGTGCAAAGAATGTAGCCACAAAAGTCAGTCGTGTAGCCACATCTTACTGCAAACTTGATCCAGACTTTTTGAGGGAGTTAGGGCGGATTGGCAATAACATCAATCAAATTGCTAAATCCCTAAATATTCTCTGTCTGAGCCAACAGAAACAGAAGATGGATTTTTCATATATCCAATGCTTGGCTGTATTAGAAAATATTCAACAGCAACTTCATCAGCATCTTGATCCTTTACCTATCATCACACGCTCTGAATATCAGGTTGAGCGTCGGAAAGAACAGGCTTTACGTTATGTGACAACCCAAAGGGAAGATGCATGATTATTAAGTTTCTACCGCATGGAAAAGGTGATCCATTTCGTGCTGCTGCCTATGTGATGGATGATAAAGATCATCTGAATTTGCCACGTACAGGTGTAGAAGTACTTCGAGGTGACCCAATGACCTTTGCTTCGATTGCACAAAGCTCACCAAATAAATATCGCTATACATCCGTGGTGATTGCATGGGCCGCAGAAGATGAAGTGGGTATCGATGAAATCAACGAAGTCCTTGATGCCTTTGAACAACATGCTTTTGCAGGCTTAAAACCACATCAGTACCACATGACGGCTGTGATGCACGAAGAGGAGAATAGATCGAGACATATCCATGTCTTGATTCCACGTCTGGAACTGAGTACTGAGAAATCTCTCAACATCGCACCACCTGGACATCGGCATTATTTCGATCCACTCCGAGATTACTTCAACCATAAATACGATTGGGCAAGACCTGATGACCCTGCTCGAGCGAGAAGCTTACAACTCCAAGACCATGCACTGAAGCAGAATTCGGCTGCTTTAAGAGCCAATTTGATTGAACAGCCTAAGGCAACACGCATTGAGCTGATTAATCAATTTATCGAGCACCGGATGTTACAAGGCGTGGTGTATGACCGTCCGACCGTTCTACAAGCACTCTCTGAAATCGGCACGATCACACGGGTCGGACAAAACTATATTTCACTTCGTACCGAGGCAGGTACAGACAGATTAAAGGCTGCATATTATGACGAACAGTTTTACCTCTCAGATTACCTTGAAAATCAAAGAAGAAGAGACGCTCTTGGATCTCCATCAAATGAGGATTCAACAAAGCTTGCAGAACGGACTCGAGCATTGCGAGAAGCTGAGCAACGCATTCAAGACGTACGAACAAAACGCCAGCAGTACAATGAACGAACATATCGAGATCCTGAACCACTATCAGCATCAATTGGTGATGATCAGAGAATCGTATATGCAGTTGAGCGAACATTTGAAAAAGATACAACGCTACAAGACCCATCTCGAGAAGGAGTCCGAACAGCAGAACAATCAGATGGAGGAAATTCTTCTACAGATGAAAGGTCATCAACAATCACATTTGGAGACCTTAGAGACGATAGAGAAAATCAAAAAATTGGTTTTGAATTCCTCGATGTCGAGCGACACACGATTCAAAGAGATCAGTCAACAACTCAAGATGAAGCCCGATCTCAACACCATAGAGGAAATTCAGCAGAACATCACCAAAACACCTACTATTATTTTAGTGCTCTTGCTGATCCTGACTTTCAGCAACAGCCTCATCTTAATCTACACCAACATAAGAGGTATCTAAATGCCCGAATTCCATACCGAGTTACAATATCTGACTCAGCAACAACTGAAGTTGTTACAACAAGAAAATCAAGCTTTGAAAAGTTCTCTACAAATGATGAAGGACGAGATCAAAGAAGCCAACAATATCATCGCATTGCAGAAGATTTACCAAGACAAATTGCAGCAATTGATCGAACAATTGAACAGCGATCTACAGCACAAGGATCAGCAGATCCAGCAGTATCAGAATTATTTATCCAGCAACATCGACGTGCCAGATCAAATAAACTTATCCAATATCTTGATGCCGTTGTTCAAAGAGTCTCTGAATACTTATCTCCAATCAGAACAGTTTCAAATGCAGTGGCAGAGGTATATCGAGGCAAGACTCAGCAGTTACTCGAGTTGTTTAGAGACACTAAATTCGATCAATTGGGTAAGTTTGCAGTATCCAGAGAAAAGCATCGAAAAAGAGTTGGACAATGTGCTGAACGAAGTCATGAGTATGAGCAACGATTTAAGCAAGCTCATCAATTTATATCAACAGCGCTAGATTGGTCGATACAACGTATTTTTCCTAAATACCGCTTGAGTCATTTCATCAATAACATCGTGCAACAACATCCTGACCAAGACTTCACCATGATGAGGGTCTATGCGGAAAGGGTGGATGATCAAATCACAGATCATATTCGTTTCTTAATAGATGAAAACAAAAAAGGGAATCGCTATCCAACAGAAGAAAAACTAAAATTTGCTCGAGAGTTTAGGCTGTGTACGGAAAAACTCATTCAAAATATCCATCTATTTAAAAAAGATGATCCAAATATCTTGGGATTTTTAAACACCATGGATCATTACATGCAGATGATTGATCTTAACCATCCTCGACCACACCTGAAAGAAGAAAATTCACCTTTGATCAATGCGAATGATGCTTCAAGACTTGATATGAAAGATTGTATGAATGAACTTCGGTCTTACCTAGAACCTTATGACCACAAGAAGCCTCATGAGGAAACTGAGCGTAAACAAGACATGAAAATTGTGCCTAAAACACCAGAACCGAAGAGAAAGAACTTACGGGATTTAGAACTATAAGAAAGGGAATGTTTTGATCGATCAAAACACTCCCTAACTAATATCTTAATTTTTAAAAGTTGTCCGTTTAGGGCGTAGCTTAGTGCGTTGTGACCACATTTCAGGATACTGTGTGGCTACATTTTTAGGCTGAGTCGTGTAGGGGGTATGACTGTCATCTGGTTGAGTCTGATCTTCTAAGCGATCAATGAGAACATAAAGATCGGTAAGGCGTTGCAGGTCTTCGGTTGGGATTTTCTTGGCAACGTTTTGAATCAACTGTGTGACGATACGCTTTGCTGAAATTTGATTTTGCATAATGATGCACTCCTAGATTGGGATATACACCACCACAACTCATTTCCACAGAGGTGAGGTGGCAACAGACAGGGGTGGAAATACTGAATCTAGGATCAGCCAACACGAAGTTGCCCTGTCATGCTGCCATAAAGACTGCATAAAACAGTAAGCAAAAAAATAGCCGCAAGTGCGACATTTTATGCACCTAGATCGTATCAGGTTTCCACGCCTGAACACAGATTTTGCTGTGTAATAAATACGCTATCAGTGCTTAAAAAATGAGTCAATAAGCTTTTACCTCAAATCAGCTAAGGCTAGTCTCTAAGAAAATCATTCTTTGTTTTTAATGTTTAAATAATTCAATATCTTACAATCTATATTTATTTTATCTTCGTTGTTAAACATCATTAATATGTCGATAAACGGTATAAGTCATGTCGTAAATTTCAGGCTAAATGTAACAAAATTTTTTGTAGTAAGAATTGTAGTAAGAAAAAAATATAAATAATTATATATAATATAAAACATATAGATAGTGTTTTAATTTGACGGACACCGCTTCCGCCAAATTTTAAAAACCCCAATCGAAAGATTGGGGTTTTTTTATTGCTGATGAATTTTACAGAATGATTTAAAATAAACGGATCTTAAAGAGGTTCGATATTTAAAAAGTCGATAATTTATAAACAGATATTCTTCAATCGCATACTTCAATCTTAATCAGAGCCAGAGCAATTCTTTCCACATGCTGATAAGCAGGTTGCTCTAATTCTTCACCAAAAATATCCGGATCAATTTCCTCATAAGACCAGTGAATATTTTGATGCTGCTGCATCAGGTCTTGCAGATACTGTAAAAATCGATTGCCATTTCGTGTGATGGTAGCGCCGGTATATAAAAATAAACGGCCGCCTGAATTTAGCCTTTGCAGGCCTTGTTTTATAATTTTAAAAGATAATTCATTGCCATCGAGCTCATTACCTCCGTGTCGATATTGCCGTTGCTCAGGATCAATTAAATAAGGTGGATTGGCAAAAATCAGGTCAAACTGACCTTCAAGATTGGAAAATAAATTGCTCTGTACAGGAGAGATTGAAGCAAAACCCGAAAAATCAATGTTGAGCTGACTATAGAGCAAGGCTTTGGGGTTTAGATCTGCTACAAAGATTTCCTCATGATCCGGAAAGTATTTGGCGATACTGATGGCAGCAGCAGAGGTGCCACAGCATATTTCAGCAGCCCGTTTGAAAGGGCGAGGTTCGGTGGCTAGATATTGCTTGAGATGATAGACAAAGCGATAAGTATCGGGACCAAAAAAAACAGCATCCTGTTGTGTGGTCGGAAAGGAAGAGTGAATAAAGAGTTCACCTTCCAGTGAAGCGACTCTGACCAGACTGGTGTATTGCTCATCCTGAACCTGTAGAAGTTGCTGTTTTGCCAGCAAGGAAAAAAGAACCGGATCAAGATCGGTTTTGCTAAATTCCAGATTCCAGCCAAATATATCCTGCAGGGTTATTTCCTGATTTTTCTCGTTTCTTTTACGATCTAAAATCCGTTGATGCGACAACGGGGTAATGGCTGTGAACTGATAGTTTTGTTGTTTTAAAAACGCTAGTAAAAAATGCAGAGCATGTTGCTGGTGATTCTGAATTTCTAAAATCTGGTTCATAAGCGTTGCTCTTTGGTTTATTTAAAATCAATACAAAGCTGGATAGACGTTGAATCCCATATAAGACCATGACCAGATCAGCCATTCGCGATGCGTTCATTCAATAGAAATGAATCAGCTTCATCTTCGCCTGAAATGCCAGAATTTTAAGTAAAAAACTGATGTGAATTGGTGTGATTTTTATAGCTGTTTTTAAAAAATTATCTTCTGATAAAGCTTCTGTCTGCTTTTATTCTCGATTCATAAAAAATGGCTATTTATCAAAGTGATTAATAGCCATGATGGGTGAGAGCCTTAAAACTTAGTGAGGCACTTCTGGTAAATCAAACCAGATCACTTGCGCATCATCGATGGCTTGAATCGCTGAGTCATCCAGAAAAGCAATTGCACCACCCGCCTCAACTCTATGTTCTGCAATCTGCACAGTGCCAGAAACTACATGAATATAATTGATCTGCTGGGTGGTCTGCACTTGCAAACTTTGACCTTGCTGAATTACCGTAGTTTTGACTTCAGCATTCTGACGAATATGCATCGGCGCATTGCCATTCGGTCCACAAATCAAATGCCACTGGTTGGGCTGCTCATGCGGATCCAGGCGAATTTGCTGATAATTCGGTTTGGCATCCTGTTCATTGGGAATAATCCAGATTTGCAGTAAATGTACCTGTTCATCACCCTGATTCATTTCACTATGACGAATACCTGTTCCGGCACTCATGAGCTGCCATTCACCGGCAGCAATGCCGCCATGATTGCCCATGCTGTCCTGATGAGTAATGGTTCCTTTCAGTACGCAGGTCAGGATTTCCATATTGTCATGGGGATGGGTTCCAAAACCCTGATGCCCAGCGATTAAATCGTCATTAATAACACGTAAGGCACTGATCCCCATATACTTGGGATCATACCAGTTACCAAATGAGAAGCTGTGCTTAGACTCCAGCCAGCCCATTTTTACATGACCACGATTTTCGCTAGGATGTAGAAAAGCCTTCATGATTTCATCTCGATCTTATTTTCAACTTGAGATCATCATACTGTTGTTTTAAGCTCAAAAAAATCTCAAATGGGCGACATATCATTGCATTTTTGCAACGATATATCAGCTTAAAATCAAGTCATAAAAACGATATATCAGCTTAAAATCAAGTCATAAAAAAGCCCACTGAAAAGCGGGCCATTTTATTCAAAGCATTTTACGGATCATTATTCTAAGAAACGAACAGTTACGCCAGATTTGACTTTACGGCCAAGATCATTGGCATCCCAGTTGGTCAGACGGATACAACCGTGTGAATAGGATTTAGAAATCATGGACGGATTCGGTGTGCCGTGAATACCAAATGATTTTTTGTTGAGACCAATCCAGACATTACCGACCGGGCCGTTTGGACCTGGTGGTAGAGACAGTGGTTTGGTGTTTTTACCTTGAACAAAGTTACTTGGCGAGTAGCTATACCAAGGATTTGGTGCAACGCCGGTGATTTTATAAGTACCCGTTGGTGAAGGCGTACTGGTATTGCCGATACTGGCAGGGAATGAGCCGATCATTTGATTTTTACTGTTAAATAAGTACAGTTGTTTGGCACCTTTATGTGCAACAATCAAGTGAATACCTTCTGGTAGCTCATTACGAACATTGGTCACCAGAATCTTTTGGCCGACTTTGTTAAAATTAGCACCTGGATTCAACTTCTTCAGGAAGTTTTCATCCATATGGAACTTTTCACTGAGCATTTCAGATGCGCTGGTGTAGTACAAACCTTTCATTTTCGCCTGTAGCGCATAATCTGAAGGAATCGATTTGGCAAATGGTCCTGCCAGATCTTTTTCAGTAATGGTGTACTCTACAAAGGTCGGCTTGGAACCCTGACGTGCCACCAGTTTGTCCCAGGTTTCCTGCGTCAGTACGCCATTTGGCTTGATGCCATTCATTTGCTGGAAAGAGGCAATTGCTTTCAGTGTGTTCTTGCCGCTGGTACCATCAATCGCACCCGGTGAAGCGTGGGCATTGTTGAGCATGACATGTGCACGTGCGTAGACCGGAAATTGACCTGCACCAATGTTTTCATACCACTGGGCATTGTTTAAGCCGTCTAAAGTCCACGAAGCTTTGGTCGCAGCAGAGTTCGTCGGGGCCTTGGTATTTGGCGCTGCACCAATATCAGCAGATTGGTCTTCGGTATCTTGTAGCTCATTCAGTGCTTCAGAGGCCTGATTTAAGTCTTGTTGTTCTTGCGCCGTAATTTTGGCTTCAGCCGGTGCTTGGGCGGCTGAAGCTTCAGTCGCGAGTGGATCAATTGGATCCTGGACTGAAACATCGGTAACAACTTGCGGGTTCAATGGTTGTTCAGCAGTAGACGCAGCAAAAACAGTACCTGCGAAAATGCAACCTAAACTCACAGCGAGCATTGTGCGAACGAACATGTAAATCAACCTTAAAATTATTTCTTTAAAAATGTGAAAAAACACTATAAGTATTACAGAAAAAATGTGGAGATGCAGTAGTTGTTTTGTGTAAAACATCACATTTGGTCGCTTAAGCTGATCGGTTTTTAAAGTCAGCAGAAGTTATTAAAAATACAACCTTTTTGTTATGATATGGCGAATATCAAAGATAGATAGGAAAGTAAATGACGACCTTAAAAAATGATCGTTTTCTGCGCGCCTTGTTGCGTGAACCTGTAGATGCCACTCCGGTATGGATGATGCGTCAGGCGGGCCGTTATTTACCAGAATATCGCGCAACGCGTGCTCAGGCAGGAGATTTCCTTTCTCTTTGCAAAAATACTGAACTGGCCTGTGAAGTGACCTTACAGCCTTTACGCCGTTATGATCTGGACGCCGCGATTTTGTTCTCTGACATTTTGACAGTGCCTGATGCTTTAGGTTTAGGATTGTATTTTGAAGTGGGTGAAGGGCCTAAATTTCATAAAACTGTCCGTACCGAGCAGGATGTCGCAAATCTGCCGGCCTTTAATGCAAAATCGGATCTGGATTATGTGATGAATGCAGTGTCGACCATTCGTTCGGCCTTGGGTGGCCAGGTTCCTCTGATCGGTTTCTCTGGCAGTCCGTGGACCTTGGCGACTTATATGGTGGAAGGTGGTTCAAGCAAGGATTTCCGTTTCACCAAAAATATGATGTATGCACAGCCTGAAGTGCTGCATGCTTTGCTGGAACGTCTAGCCGATGCCGTGATTGATTATCTGAATGCGCAGATTGATGCAGGTGCACAAGCGGTACAGATTTTTGATAGTTGGGGCGGCGCACTGGCACATCGTGAATATATTGAATTCTCGCTCAACTATATGAAGAAGATTGTTACTGGCTTGCACCGTGAAAAAGATGGCCGCAAGATTCCAGTAATTCTGTTTACCAAAGGTGGCGGTCAGTGGTTGGAACCGATGATCGCTACAGGCGCAGATGCCTTTGGTCTGGACTGGACCACACCACTGGATGTAGCACGTCAAACCGTTGCGGGTCGTGCTGCGCTTCAGGGTAACCTCGACCCTGCGACCTTATATGGTTCATCGGAAACTATTATTAAGGCGACCAAAGCCATGCTGGATGATGCTTATGCCAATGGTGAAAAAACCGGTTATGTAGCAAACCTCGGCCACGGCATTACCCAGTGGGTCGATCCAGCCAATCCAAAAGCCTTTATTGATACCGTACATGAGTATAGTGCTAAATATCTTTAGGATTTAAACCTTGATCGATCTATTCAAATCAGGGTTTGAATTTACCTATAAGGCAGCTTCGGCTGCCTTATTTGGGATTCTACTCCTGCTGGCGTTTGCACTCACTGCTGCCATGGGCAGTGATCTGTTTTACGGTTTTTACCGTTATGACTATCTGTTATTTTTTGCCCTGCTCATTCAGGTGCTGCTGCTTTATACCAAACTGGAATCCTGGGCCGAAGCCAAAGTGATTGCGCTGTTTCATCTCATGGCCATGGTGATGGAAATCTTTCTGACCCATCCTGCGATTGCCTCCTGGTATTATCCACAACCGGCAATCTTTAAAATTATGACCGTGCCTTTATTTGCCGGTTTTATGTATTCTGCGGTCGGCAGTTTTTTTGCGCGTTCCTTGCGTTTATATCAGGTCTCATTTGAAAAGTTGCCAGGCTTTCGCCATATGTTGCTGCTGGCGGTGTTGTCTTATATCAACTTTATGAGCAAGTTTTTTATTCCTGACTATCGCATGCTTTTATTTGTCTGGAGCGTGCTGATGTTCTGGAAAACTAAAATTCGTTTTCAGTTGAATCAGCACGCTTTTCAGTTGCCAATGTTACCGATCTTGCTGCTGCTGGCCTTTATCATCTGGATTGCCGAGAACATCAGTACCTTTTATCAGATCTGGCTCTATCCAAGTCAGATTGAACAATGGCATATGGTGGGCTGGGGCAAACTCGGGTCCTGGTATTTGTTGTTATTGCTGAGTCTGGTCTTGGTACTGAAGATTTTAGGGCAGCGCAATTTACATGGCGACTGGACGCTGAAAGAGTAATGGAATTATTCAGGTTATGTTTATGTAAAGCATGCATTTTTTCGATTGCGCCAAACCTGACTTATCGCTACTCTGCTGAGTGTGTAAGTCAAATTACATAATGAGAGTAATAACAAAGATTGCATGAGAATAACTGGAGAATAAGTATGTTGAAAAAAATTATGCTGGCGGCAGTATTAGCGACTGGTTCAAGTATGGCAATGGCTGACCGAGATGTCGGCTGTGGTATCGGAAGTCAGGTGTGGGCCGGTCAGACTGGTATTATTCCTAAACTTTTAGCAGGTACCACCAACGTTCTTTTCACGAATCAATGGCTCGGGATCACGTTTGGTACTTTGGGTTGTAGCCAGGGTGGAACAGTCACCGCTCAAGTGGTGACTTTTACCAATGAAAATGCTGAAGCACTGGCGCGTGATATGGCAGTGGGTGAAGGTGAAAGCCTGAATGTTCTGGCCGAACTTCTGAATATCAAATCTGAAGACAAAGGCCATTTTTTTAACATTTCCAAGCAGAATTTTGCTGAAATCTATTCCGAACAAAACCAGAATACCCTTCAAGTTCTGAGTTCATTACAAACAGTGATGGCCAAAGATGAAGTATTGAAATCTTACATCTGATCCGCACTTTGAAAACCCTGCTGCTCTGGCAGGGTTTTTCTTATGACTCAAAGAAATTGACGAGAATAAGTTAACTGAATGAAATATGCGTTCTTCATGTTGGGTCTGGCCTTCAGTCCCTTAAGTTTTGCAAACGAAATTAATCCGGATATCCAGCATTATCTCGATCAGGCCAAAAGCAAACGCCTAGATCAGAGCACCACCTGGCAGCGTCTGATGTATGCCAATTCTAAAGGCCACAGCGAGGTCGATTATTCAGGCTATTTTCTGGCAGAGCAGGGAAAGACTGATCTCAAAAAAGAAATACAGCATAATATTCAGGCCTTATTTGGCAGTACAGAACCGAATCAGTCCATCCGTTGTAAGTTTCCGGCCCGAAGCAGCTGGTTAATGCAGCAGCTGGATATTTCCGAACAGCAATTACCTGAAGTGAGTTGTCCGGATTTTGATCGATGGATTGCTGAGGTCAAGCCCTATCAGGCCACGCTGATTTATGCCACAGATTTTATGGGCAATCCCAGTTCGATGTTCGGGCATACCTTGTTGCGTCTAGATCCCAAAGATCAACAGCAGCTCAACCTGATTTCCTATGCCGTCAACTATGCCGCAACCGTCGACGGCAATGACAACTGGTCATTTGCCTGGAAAGGACTGACCGGACAATATCCGGGTGAATATTCCCTGATGCCGTATTATCGCAAGGTCAAAGAATATGGCGACTTTGAAAGCCGGGATTTATGGGAATATGAATTGAATTTAACTCCACAAGAGACCCGGTTTCTGGTGCAGCATCTTTGGGAAATGCAGAAGGTGAGTTTCCCTTATTATTTTATCAACGATAATTGTGCTTATCGCCTGCTGGGGCTATTCGATCTGGTGCGTCCTGAGTTGAATCTACAAAAACAGTTTAATTCGACTGCCATTCCGATCGAAACCTTGAAAGTGGTAGAACAGCAGGGCTTGATCAAACAGAAAGTTTATCGTCCTGCCCTGGAAACACAGTTGCTGGCTCAATCTAGACAGCATGGCAAAGCTTTGGCAAAAAAGGCTCATCAGCTGGCTTATGCAGAAACAGGTACCATGCCTTCAATGTTGCAAACTTATCCGGCAGAGGATCAGGCCAAAGTGCTGGAAATGGCCTATGATCATCTATATCTGGATTTTCTCAGACAGAAAGTAGATGAGTCCTTTGCCCAGCCACGTTTTCGCAAGTTATTGGGCTTAAGAAGTCAGCTGGCTATCGAGAAACAGCGTCAAGCACCTGAGCGTCCGAAAACAGATCCAGTACAAAGTCATCATGCACGAAATATCAGTTTTGAGGCCGGACAGGTTCAGGGTGAATCCTTTGTTCAGCTTGGGCATCGGCATGCCTATCATGATTTAATCGATCCACAGGGTGGTTTGCGTACCGGCACACAACTGCTGTTTCTGGATGGGGCATTACAATATCGTAATAGTGAACTCAAACTGGAACATCTGGATTTACTGGCCGTCAATTCCTATAACCCGATTAATCCATTTAATACGCCCTTATCTTGGGGTTTTAATCTGGGCTGGACACAGGAAGCCTTAGACCGTCATGGCCAGTTTAGCGAAGAGCAACAGCATGGCGTCGCCGGTTTTAAGACCCAAGCGGGCTATAGCTGGGCAAATGCGAGCCGCGAACATTTGTGCTATGCACAAATGCAAACTCACCTTCAGGCGGGCAAGGCGCTCGATCAGGGTTGGCGCGTAGGAGCAGGGCCAACTTTGGGCTGCCAGAATATCTGGACTGATCAGATCAACAGTCTGGTGCAAGTGGAACTGCCTTATTGGGAAGATTCGCATCGCTGGCATCTGAAGCTAAATACCCAATTGCAATATGCCTTTACTGCACAGAATGCGGTTCGATTGTCTTGGGAATATCAGCAACAACAGGCGAAAGACTGGGATCAATGGAGTTTGGGCCTGATCCGTTATTTTTAAACGGCTTATATATTTTAAGGGCTAGTTTACGAAACTTTTCCTGTGAATCATCGATCAGTATAATTGGAATAATCTTGTCGATATTTTAGTTAATGCACCCGAATTTTGTTATATTTGTCACATAATGTTAGTGCAAATTGCAGTGTTTTGGGGAATGGGGCGTATGAATAATGAATGCATGGCAATGCTGGCCGAACAATGGAGGCAGATCTGTCAGAATTATTCAGCAGATGATCTATTGCATGCATTTCATTTTGTTCAGGAACATTCTGTTATTCTGGTCGAAGAATTCTATAAGAATATGCTCTTAGAAAAAGAATCGGCCCAGTTCCTGACCGAACAGATGGTTCAGCAGCGTTTGCGTAATACTTTGATTCAATGGCTGTCAGAAAGTTTTAGCGTACCGATCAACAAGAGTTATGCGCAAGCCGTACAAAAGCAGGCGATGGTTGGACATGTACATGCCCGAGTCGGTATCCCTTCCTGGTTAATCATGCGCGGTGTCCGTGAAATTGAACGCAAGGTTTTTGAACTGTTGCAAGCATCTTCTCAAAACAGCATGCTGACCGCCTGCAGTTATATTGTGCAAATCATGGGATTTGCCACAGAAATCATGTGCCGTTCTTATGAAGCCAAAACAGCCGTGAATCAGGAAATCAAACACAGTTACCGTGTTTTTTCAGCCATGCAGGATGTGGCGGTACAAAAAGACAAACAGCGCAGCTCATTGCTGGACTGGGAAAATGAACTGATGTTCAAGGTCTTTTCGAGCCCTGACAATTTAAAGCATCCGATGTTGTCCAAATCTGAGTTCGGTTTATGGTTTATCCATAAAGCCTCTTATGCTTTTACCGGTTCGGACCAGGTCGATTTAATCATTGAGCGGATTTATCAGATTGATGCAATTAATCAGACCATCATGGATTGTACGGATAAAAATAATGTCTTGGGGCTGATTCAACAAATCCGTGACTTAAACCGTGAAATTCAACTGCTGGTCGATCAGTTATTTCAGGTTGCGGAATATATTGAATCAGGCAATGATTCATTGACCCAGTTGTTAAATCGCCGTTATTTAAATACGGTGATTTCCCGTGAAATCACTTTTTCCCGTAAAAATCATACACCTTTGTCTTTACTTGCGATGGATGCCGATTTCTTTAAAAGTATCAATGATAAATTTGGACATGCCGCAGGTGATCTGGCACTTAAATTTATTGCCGAAGCGCTGCAAAAATACAGTCAGGGCAGTGATTATGCCTTCCGGGTCGGTGGGGAAGAATTCTTATTGTTGCTGGTCGACACAGATAAACAACGTGCCTTAAGTATTGCCGAAAGTATTCGTAAATATGTTGAAAATGGCATGATTAAAACCGCGCAAGGACAACAGTTTAAAATCACGATCAGTATTGGATGTACGCTCTATGACGGGCATCCGGATTATCAGCGATTTTTAGATGCTGCGGATGCCGCACTGTATATGGCGAAAAATACCGGTCGTAACCGGGTCTATATGGCACAGTCGCCCTCAAATCCGGTAGGGCAGCAATGATCCAGCTAGCTTAAAAGTTCTATTCATCTGCCATGTGTTGCTGGATAAATTCCTGAAATTTTCGCTTTTGCTGAATATAGTCTGGATGGTTTTTCGCATCATTCCATTTTTGTTTAAAAATGTTGGCGGCCGCTGCTTTGACTGGATCTTCGTGGCTGCGTGGCAATTCTGAACGGCCATGTGCGCCGCTTAAGCCTTTCTTATCTTCCGGAACCGGCCCATCATATTTTTTACCACCTTTATGGTTGGCGTAACGGCGGGCACGGGTATAACCCATCTGTAAAAACTTGCGTGCCATGTCCGCACCGATAAAATCATCTTGTTTTAAATAAGCTAGGAATAGCTGATAAATTTTGTCACTGCTGGCTTGGGCTTTTTCTTCATCCGCAAAGCGCCAGTGCGGCAGAATTTCAGATTTATAAGGCTCCACCAATAATACGCCTTGTTCTCCTCGGCCAATTCGGTACAACTCGGGCCGTTTGCGAAAATTAATCTTTTCGAAGTCCAGAGAATAATCAAAACTATTCGACACCACCCGTGACTGACGTTTTGGCGGCGGATTTTTGGCTGCTGGACTCATATCTTTGCCTTATATTTAGAAGAGTAGATATCACCCAATAAAGAACACACTAAAAAATATAAAATAATTCTACTGATCTACTCACCCGAGATCAGGATCAAGAAAAGCCCCAGTCATGGGGCTTGGATTTTACTTTGACTTTTTCGAACTGGTCTTCGAGGTTTTGGCTTTATCAGACTTGCTCTTGGACGAAGTGCTTGACTGCTTTTTGGCCGGTGCTGATTTTTTTGAAGAAGATTTTTTCGTCTTGCTGTCTTCATCTTTGCTCTTATTGCTGCTTTTCGCTTTAGACGGTTTTTTCGCTGAAGATGTTTTCAGGTCTTTGGCTTTATCGCTGCCTTTAGAACTCGCACTTTTCTTCGCCTTCACTTTTTCATCTTTGCTGGCATTCTCTTTTTTAGAAGATGCTGCTTTAGATTTAGCACTTTCAGCTTTTTTGCTGACTTTGCGATCGCTGTCCTTGTCACTGCTTTTGTTCGACTTCTTCAGTTTTTCATCTTGCGTCTTTTTAGCAGTTTTTGCAGATTTCTTGCTGTCTTTGTCCTGATTGTTTTTGCTATTCGCCATGGTCATTTTCCTTGTCATTAAAAATCAAGCAGAAAGATATAAAGCTGTTTGCTGTATATCAACGTCAATTTACTTTAAGCGAGGACTAACTGGATTAAAACTTTATCATGTATCTAAATGTAGGCTTGTTGCAAAGATAAGCAGCAATTGTTTAGCTGCAAGTATAACGAATGCAAATTTGGTCAACAGCAGCTGTGATATCGATATTCTCTGACCAGAGCAGTTTATAAAAAATTAAAAGAACCCCGAATGATCGAGGCTTTAAATAATTGGCTTTTAAGGCTTAGTAGCTTTCTGGCACTGCACTTAAAAACTCACGGCGGGTTTCTTTATCAGTTTTAAAATCACCAATAAAAGAGACTGTACGTGTGGTCGATTCCTGTTTGCCCACACCACGCATCATCATGCACATATGTGCAGAATCAATCATCACGGCGACACCACGTGCTTTGGTGATTTCCGCCACTGCTTCTGCAATTTGCTGGGTCAAGTTTTCCTGGATTTGCAAACGACGCGCAAACATTTCAGTAATACGGGCAAATTTGGACAGGCCCAAGACATGACCTTCTGGTAAATAGGCGATATGGACACGGCCATAAAATGGTAATAAATGATGTTCACATAAGGAATAGAATTCGATGTTTTTGACCAGCACCATTTCACGGTTGTCGGAAGGAAAGACCGCTTTGTTGGTAACTTCTTCAAGTGTCTGACTATAACCCGAGGTTAAATATGAAAATGCTTTGGCAGCACGCACAGGCGTATCTTTGAGACCAGGGCGATTGAGATCTTCGCCAACGGCAGTAAGAATGTTTGCGTAGGATTGCTGCATAGTCATATGACGTATTCACTTAAACTGAGAATGAACAAGGACGGCATTGTAGCAGAAAACTTTTACAATGCCTTGTTTTGAGGCGAAAACCGGTTACTGTTTAAACTTTGGATTCTTTTCTGCACGTTTTAGCAGAACCAGAACTGCACCAGTACCGCCTTGTTTTTCAGGCGCACTGACAAAAGCCAAAACATCGCGATGCTGACGCAGCCAACCATTCACATAGGTTTTTAAAATCGCTTCCGGGCCTTTACCGTGTACGATCTTAATCACGTTCTGGTTTTCATCTTTGGCGATCTGGATAATTTGTAGCACCGCCTGACGCGCTTCTTCCACGGTACAGCCATGCAGATCCACAGCTTCAAACCAGCGTAAATTGCCGGCTTTTAAGTCTTCAAACACTTTATGCTGCAAGGTGGCAATGCGATAGCTCAAGTTGGCCTGACTCCCGACAGGATTGAGCATGGCCTGCGTGTCCGATAATGCCATGGCATCTGTTTCCATCGGGCCAGTCGCCGCTGCACGCTTTGCCAGAACTTGTGCATCCGGTTTTTTCTTGCGCGGTTTGTCCAATTGAACGGTATTTCCCGATTCAATTTTTTGCACGCCCTGCATTTGTTTGCGGAATAATTCCAGTTCTTCTAAAGCTTCTTGCTCGACAGTCTTTTCAACGGGTGCAGCAACAACCGCAGGGCTATGCGGCTGTGTAATTTGCTTCTTAAAAGATTTCAGCAGGTTGTACTGATCTTTAGATAATGAAGAATCGTGTTTACTCATAATGTAAAAACAAGGAAGATGCGGAATTTAACAGAATTATAGTCTGAAAATAGATAAAGGAGAAATGAATTGCTTGCATGGCATGTCTCGGTATTTATGAATTCACATGATGCTATTTCTTTTCTTATCAATCCTGAAAATAAAAAAGCCCAATCCTGAGATTGGGCTTGGTCTAAGTATTAAACTAGTCAATAGTTAAACCGATTCAGGCTCACCAAACAGGTTACGGAATGCATGATCAGGTCGAGGCTGTTTCATAAAACTTTCACCGACCAGAAAGGCATGAATATCATGCTGTTGCATCATCGCCACATCGGCAGGGGTAGCAATACCACTTTCAGTGACTAACAGGCGAGAGGGATCGAGTAAGTTCTTTAAACGAATCGAGGTATCTAAATCGACATCGAAGGTTTTTAAATTACGGTTATTCACACCCAGCAAGCAGCGATCTGAAAGTTTCAGCGCACGTTCCAGTTCTGC
This sequence comes from Acinetobacter sp. YH18001, assembly GCF_013416975.1. Classification (NCBI taxonomy): domain Bacteria; kingdom Pseudomonadati; phylum Pseudomonadota; class Gammaproteobacteria; order Moraxellales; family Moraxellaceae; genus Acinetobacter; species Acinetobacter sp. YH18001. The sequence continues at coordinate 16,970 of NZ_VPEU01000021.1, forward strand.
TTCATCATGTACTTCAACTAAAACATCTAAATGATGCTCAAAAGCAGTTTTCGACATTTCTTCTAGTTGCTGATCTGACAGACATGCCACAATCAGTAAAATACAATCCGCATCTAAAGCACGTGCTTCAATGACTCCATAAGGATCGATCAGGAAATCTTTGCGCAGCGCCGGCAGGTCACAATGCGAACGGGCAATCTGAATATTTTCATCTGCACCCTGAAAAAAGTCCACATCGGTCAGGACAGATAAACATGCGGCACCAGCATCTTGATACTGTGCTGCAATTTCTGCAGGATTAAAATTCTCACGAATAATCCCCTTAGATGGTGAGGCTTTCTTGATTTCAGCAATTACACCCGGACGTTTTGACATTAAAGACTGGGCAAAACCACGCACAGCTGATGCACCTTGAGCCAGCTCTTCCAGATCTTTATAGCTTTTCTGCTTTAAACGTAGAGCAAATTCTTCCGTTTTACGGTCAACAATCTTGCCTAAAATTGTATTTGCGATATCCACCATGATCAAAATTCCTGACCGAATTAAGCTTCGTATTGTTTAATGGTTTTGGTAAATTCAGACAGCACACTCATTTTCTCCAGAGCCTGGCCGCCATAAATAATGTCATGTGCCAATGCAACACCATGTTTATAGCTGCTGGTCAAACCGGAGACATAAATACCTGCACCCGCGTTGAGGGCAATCATATTGGCCGCTTTATCACCGATCTCTGATTTTTTCTTGCCCAATGCATCCTTGATTAATGCCAGACTCTGTGCAGAATCTTCTACAATTAAACCAGTCAAGGTTTGAGATTCGATATTAACCAATTCAGGGGTAATTTCCCATTCAGTCACTTCGCCATTTTTTAGCTCTGCCACATACGTTGCAGAGGCAAGACTGATCTCATCCAGCCCGTCGCGAGAATGCACCACCATCACATGTTCAGCACCGAGCTGTTTCATTACTTCTGCAATTGGACGGCACAGTTCATTGGAAAACACGCCAATGACTAAGCGATTGACGCCGGCCGGATTGGTCAGCGGGCCAAGTAAATTGAAAATGCTGCGAATACCCAATTCTTTACGCGGGCCGATTGCATATTTCATGGCTGTATGATGATTCGGTGCGAACAGAAACCCGACCCCCACATCACGGATACAACGCTCGGTTTGCTGCATATTCAGGTCAAGATTAATCCCAGCCTGTTCCAGTAAATCTGACGAGCCTGATTTGGTTGAAACGCCACGGTTGCCATGTTTAGCAATGGTTGCGCCTGCTGCTGCAATCACAAATGCAGACGCGGTAGAGACGTTAAACAGGTTTTGACCATCACCGCCTGTACCGACAATATCGACTAAATAGGGAATATCGCTGACATCAATTTTGGTAGCCAGTTCACGCATGACCCGTGCGGCTGCGGTAATTTCATCAATGCTTTCGCCTTTAAGGCGCAAACCCATCAGCAGGGCACCAATCTGGGCATCAGTGGTTTCACCTGACATGATGGCACGCATCACGTCTTGCATTTGATCCTGAGTCAGGTGAATGTTTTTGGTAATATTGTTTAAAGCTTGTTGAATATTCATAAGATGTTCTTAGGCATAAATTTCGAGAAAGTTTTTAAAGATTTGATGGCCATGCTGGCTCAGGATCGATTCAGGATGGAACTGCACGCCTTCGACCGGCAATGTCTTATGTTTTACCCCCATAATTTCTTCCATAGAACCATCGGCTTCATTGGTCCAGCAGGTCACTTCCAGACATTCAGGCAAGGTGGCTTGATCAATCACCAGGGAGTGATAGCGCGTTGCAGGAAATGGCGACGGAAGATTACTGAAAATCCCGGTATCGCTGTGGTACATATCCGACAGACGGCCGTGCATGACACGTTTGGCACGTATGATGTTGCCACCAAATGCCTGACCAATACTCTGATGGCCGAGACAAACGCCCAATAACGGAATTTTTCCAGCAAAATGCTGAATCGCAGGAATCGAAATGCCTGCTTCACTCGGCGAGCATGGGCCGGGGCCAATCACTAAATACTTGGGTTGCCATCGCTCTATATCTTCCAATGTCACGGCATCATTACGGACTACTTTTACTTCTTGATTCAGTTCGCCAAAATATTGAACGATGTTGTAAGTAAAGGAGTCATAGTTGTCGACCATTAAAAGCATGAGCTTAACCTATTGAAATTAATGCACTTAACTGTGCTAAAGTTGTCCAGATCGTACTTTATTTGCGCTTATTGCAAGCACAGGTGTGACACGACTAAATCATTGATTTCATTGTGTGAAAATAAAGCACTATTCATCATAGCAAAAAATAGCCGTATTCGGCGCAACAATTTTGCTCAATTTATTTGCTTTAAAAGCATCTGTATCAACTGGAATAAAATTTTAATCATGATTTAAAGTAATAGACTTACTTAAGGAAACTTTAGAATTTATATTTTTTAGGGAAAAATTGATAAGTTAAAAATAATCAGCAATATTGATCTAAAATCTGTTGAAAAAAGCATCACTTGAATAATAGAAATTTATATAGACTATGGTATAGAAAGTATATTTAAAGAAAATGCATCAAAATATTCACTGAGCAACTGCATGTTGCAGATTTCTGTTTGCCTCAGACCATGAGAAAAGAGTCAATTTTTAGCAACATATGGGTGTTTTTTTAAACAAATACACGAAAAAGTAGCAAATTTTATATAAAAAACTATGTTTTTAATACACTTCTATAGGTGATTGCACTATTTAGGTGCGCTAAAAAATAAAGCCGAAATAAAATAAATGAAGAATGCCTGAATATAGTGCATTTAGTTTCTCAACTAGTATAATAGTCGCAAAGTATTTTTGTCACTTCATGATTTCTTATATAGATTTCAAGATTTTATCTATACTTTGAATAGTTGGTACGGTAATTGCTTAATGACTACCAACTACTAACACGCACGTAACGAGTGCAACAAAAATTCATCGGAGCAAAATGAGCATGGCGAACAAAGTCCTTCAACTCATCCAAGAAAGTGGCGCGAAATGGGTCGATTTCCGTTTTACGGATACTAAAGGTAAAGAACAACATGTGACTTACCCAGCAGATACAATCGACGAAGATACTTTTGAAGACGGTAAAATGTTCGACGGTTCTTCAATTGCTGGTTGGAAGGGCATCGAAGCATCTGACATGATTTTACGCCCAGATGCAGAAACCGGTTTCATCGACCCGTTCTTTGCCGAGCCTACAGTTGTTGTGACTTGTGATGTGATTGAGCCTTCTACAGGTCAGGGTTATGACCGTGACCCACGTTCGATTGCTCGCCGTGCTGAAGAATACCTAAAATCAACAGGTATTGGTGATACAGCATTCTTTGGCCCAGAACCAGAATTCTTCGTATTTGACGAAGTAAAATGGGAAATCGATATGTCTGGCGCGCGCCATACATTGATCGCTGAAGAAGCGGCCTGGTCAACCAACAATGACTACGAAGGTGGTAACTCTGGTCACCGTCCACGCGTAAAAGGCGGTTACTTCCCGGTTCCTCCAGTTGATTCTTCACATGATATGCGTGCAGATATGTGTGCCAAAATTGAAGACATCATGGGCCCAGGTCGTGTAGAAGTACATCATCATGAAGTTGCATCTTGCCAGTTAGAAATTGGTGTAAGCTTCAACACCATGGTTCGTAAAGCGGACGAAGTTCAACAGTTTAAATATGCGGTTTGGAACGTTGCGCATCAATATGCGAAAACAGCAACCTTTATGCCTAAACCAATGGTTGGTGATAACGGTTCTGGTATGCACGTTCACATGTCGATCTCTAAAGATGGCAAGAACCTGTTTGCTGGTGATGAATATGCAGGCCTTTCAGAAATGGCATTGTACTTCATTGGCGGTATTATCAAACATGCGCGTTCATTGAATGCATTAACCAACCCTTCTACAAACTCGTACAAGCGTCTGGTTCCGCATTTTGAAGCACCGATTATGCTGGCTTACTCAGCGCGTAACCGTTCTGCATCTATCCGTATTCCTTACGTGTCAAGCCCGAAAGGCAAGCGTATTGAAGCTCGCTTCCCAGATCCAATGATGAACCCGTACCTCGGTTTCGCGGCATTGTTGATGGCGGGTATCGACGGTATTCAAAACAAGATTCACCCAGGTGAAGCGGCTGACAAAAACCTGTACGATCTTCCTCCTGAAGAAGAAGCGAAAATCCCGACAGTGGCGCATAGCCTGGATATGGCGCTTGAAGCACTTGAAGCAGATCATGATTACCTGCTGAAAGGTGGCGTGTTCACGAAAGACATGCTTGATGCCTATATCGAACTTAAAACTGAAGAAGTGCGTCGTTTAAACACGACCACTCACCCAGTTGAATTCGAGATGTACTACAGTCTGTAATTCTTTCAAGAATTTCCCTGTAAAAAACCCGCGCATGTCGCGGGTTTTTTCTATACTGGGTTAATATAAAGCAAAGAATGTTGAATTAGATTGTTATGGCTAAACCACGTAAAAAACATACCGGATTTTTTCCTTGGAATGATCCTAAAGACCATGCACAAGGTTTTAAGTTAAATTTTTCTGAAGTTACATATTTGGAAGTAGGGCATACCATTGAAGGTTATAAACAAGCACAGTTTGTTGAACTGAAAAATCCTGAACTGGCACTTACATTTGACTATCCAAAAGAGTTTTATTTAAGCGCTGAAGGCTTAATTTTAATTAAAACACCCCAAGGCAAATTTGAAGTGATTGCTAAAGCAGATAACTGTTAAACATGACGTATTTTTCTAAAAATCAGCATGCCTTGATGCCCACTATGTCTGCTGAGCTAAAACCATGGCTGTATGCCTCAGGTTCTCTGACACAGCAATTGACCGGCTTGGCGCAGGGACAATTTCATGTTGAGCCTATTCAAGAGCATTTTCAGCGTTTAAGCTTCGCCAATGCCAAATGGATGCAGATGTCACATCAGCATACTTCCTGGGTGCGGGAAAGCTATCTCTATGGTTCAGAACAGTCGCCCTGGGTGAAAGCAAAGAGTATTTTTCCAATTTTAAGCCTGCAGAAAAAAGCCCGAATCTTTCAGCATATTGGGACTAAGCCAATTGGCTGGTTCCTGTTTCAACGGACGAATCCACTTTGCCAGCGTCGGGTCATTCTTTTAGAAGAGGGTTGGACGCGTCAGAGCTGCTATACTTGGCACGGCTGTAAATTTATCGTACAAGAAACATTTTTACCGGCATTTGAAAACTTTATACAAAATTCAAGGGCTTGACTTTATATGGCAACTGCACAAGCAATAACCTGGCGTGAGCGTCTTGGCGCCTATTATTATCTTTGTCGTTTTGATAAACCGATTGGTACTGAACTGGTCTTTTGGCCAACCTTGTGGGCGTTATGGATTGCGGCTCAGGGGATGCCACGCATTGAAATTTTAATTCCCATGATTTTGGGTGTGATTTTTATGCGGGCGGCGGGTTGTGCCATCAATGATTTTGCTGACCGTAAAGTCGATGCGCATGTGGAGCGTACTAAAAACCGACCACTAGCGACCGGAGTCATCAGCGCCAAAGAAGCGGTGATGGTATTTCTGGTTTTGGTGGCTGCCAGCGCCTGTCTGCTATTTTTCTTGCCGATCGAAACTTTTTACTGGTCATTTGGGGCTTTGCTGTTAGCGTTTATTTATCCTTTTATGAAACGTTATACCCATTTGCCTCAGGTATTTTTGGGTGCAGCATTTTCCTGGGCCATACCCATGGCCTATACCGCTGTTGGGCAAACTCCCGATCTGACCTGCTGGTTATTGTATTTTGGCAATCTGGCCTGGACTGTGGCCTACGATACTCAATATGCGATTGCAGACCGTGAATATGATTTAAAGATTGGAGTGAAATCAACCGCAATTCTGTTTGGTCGCTATGATATTCCAATCATTAGCACCTTGCAGGCGAGCAGTATTTTATTGATAGGTGCTGCACTTTGGCTGGAAAATTTATTGATTCCATTTGGCTTGTTAGCACTTTTGCTGGTTGCTGCTGATTTTATTTACCAATGGTTTAAAACTCGCGATAAAAATCCACAGCTATGTTTTTGGGCATTCCGTCATAACCGTTGGATTGGCCTCATTATTTTTGTGGGAATATTGTTTGCTCTAAGATAATTACCGTATGTCGGATAACAACAAAAGCATCCTATAAAGGATGCTTTTTTTATGATTAATTTTGAGTGATCTCGATTAAGAGATAGGGAATAACAATAAAAGGATAGAAATATGCAGAACAGTTATAAGAAATTGATGTTAGGTGTGCTGTGTTCCTCGGTACTATTTTTATCTGCGTGTAACAATGATGATGATAATGATTTCTTTGTCCCGCAGCCTCAGGTTTTTCTCGGTGAACAAACGTATACCCAAGATGTTATGTCTCAAGCATCAAGTATTCGGGTTATGCGCTATAACATGCCAAATGTACAGAATAGGACTGCAGAAGCTACTGCCTTGGTAATTTATCCGCGAACACAACAACCACGAGATGGTTGGCGTGTTGTTGTCTGGGAGCACGGTACAGTAGGGAGCGGTGATAGTTGTGCGCCAAGTCGAAATACTTTTAACCCACGCTTTAAAGCCATGGCTGAGAGTCTGCTTGCCAAAGGCTATGTGATTGTTGCTCCTGATTATGAAGGATTGGGTACACAGGGCATTCATCCTTATTTACATTTAGAGAGTGCGGCACAATCTGCAATTTATGCAGTGAAAGGATTTAAGCAACAGCAAGGGAATAGGTTTAATGGAGCTTGGGTTTCTGTGGGTCAATCACAAGGGGGGCATGCTTCGCTTGCAACGGCAGAATTTGCAGGAGATGATCCAAACTATAAGGCAGCGGTTGCTGCGGCACCAGCCTCCAGCCTAGGTTATATTATTGGTACAGTTGCCCCACAAGCTTTAAATCGATTAGTTTTCGGTGAGGGTGCTGGTGTTGTTCCGGCAGGAACTGCCAAAGCTGTGTATTCAGAATTACTTGCTTATGCAGCATATGTGGCAGTTGGAATTAAAGCTTATGAGCCAAATTTTGTATATCAGAATATTTTTGAATCCAGTGCAAAACTGGTTGCTGAGCGTGCAGAAGGAACCACTGGTGAAAATGGCTTGTGTCTAGGCGATTTAATGACAGAGTTTAGTGCGGATATCGATCAATGGTTGCGGCAGAATCCTGGAAGAACAGTAGCTGAATATCCGGGGTTGATAGATGCTTTTGATCAAAACAGATCTGTGAAAGAATTTTTGGTGGAGAACCAACCCGCGACTAAAAAAATCAGTGTACCAGTCATGATTATTCAGGGTAAGGAAGATATGGCAGTACCTTATGATGTTACAGATGTTTTGCAAAAGAATTTGGCAGCTTTGGGTACAGACGTGACTTTCCTAGGGGTTGAGGGTGCAGGACATACTCAAGCAATTGTAGAAAAGAATGCTGAACTGGTTGCATTTATTGAAGAGCATATGCCAGCTAAGTAAAGAATAGAGTTATTAAGATCTACAAAGGAGCTTCGGCTCCTTTTTTACAGTAAAACTTTTCAAAGACTTGAGCTATGACTTTATTTTGTTATATTGAGCAGTGCAATTAAGTGAAAAAATTAAAGTAGGTTTGTTATGTCTGAGCAGCCGCAGCCCCGCAGTGTTAAAAAGCTGGTAATTTTAGGTGCGCTGGTATTATGTATACCGATATTTTTGGTGAGTATGGCTTTTCTTGCGGTAAATAGTGATGCTAAAAATCAGGAAAAATATAAACAGCAGCAGGCAGAAATGATTGCGCGCATCGAAGCGCGAGAAGCTGCGGAAAAGCTCAAAGCAGAGCAAGATGCAAATTCAACCCAAGCTGCATCCGAAAGCGTAGTAACCTTGCCTTAAATTATCTCAAATCTCTTTGCAGTTGTCTGATACTCGGAATCTGAGTGTATCGAATCACGGTATAGCCTGCTGCAATCAGCATGGCATCCCGTTCAGCATCTTCCTGTTCTTTGCCAATGTGACTGGGATCATCCAGTTCAATAATGGCCAGTACATTATAGTCACGATCAAGCACCACAAAATCTGTAACTTTGCGATTGAACTGATTACGCATGTTCATCTGATCATGGGTAATCAAGGCGCTAAAGGCAACCTGAGCCAGAATATGATGATGAGGAAAGGCTTCTTTTAGGCGTGTAAACATCCTGCTTTCAAAAGCAGTAATCACACGCTTCGGATAGAATTTTTTTTGACGGGTGAACAGATGCGGGAAGAGCAGGCAAACTAACGCAAAAGTTGCCAGGCAGCCAATCACAAAAAATATAAACTGACTCAAATTAAACACAGATCACAAATAGGGAAGAATAAAAAAAACCCACTTCGCAATGAGTGGGTTTTTTCAGAATCTTGGCTCTCCCACCTGGGCTCGAACCAGGGACCTGCGGATTAACAGTCCGTCGCTCTACCGACTGAGCTATGGGAGAATAGATTGGCTCTCCAACCTGGGCTCGAACCAGGGACCTGCGGATTAACAGTCCGTCGCTCTACCGACTGAGCTATTGGAGAATCTGACAGCGATTATAGAGAGATTTAAAAAGGGGTCAAGGCACTTTTAGAAAAAAGCCGAAGAAATTGAATCAAGTGTTTTAAAAATAGTCGAAAAGGCTTGGAGTTCAAACTGTTATGTTTATGTAAACAGTCGGAGCAGTCAGATTGTTATCAGCCTTAATTTTTATAAGTGATCTGGCTCAGAGAATATAAGGTAGCTAATTGTATATACAGATATCACTACCGATCTCAATTTAAAAAAGCAGATATAAAAAAACCCACTTCGCAATGAGTGGGTTTTTTAGAATTTTGGCTCTTCCACCTGGGTTCGAACCAGGGACCTGCGGATTAACAGTCCGTCGCTCTACCGACTGAGCTATGGAAGAATAGATGGCTCTCCAACCTGGGCTCGAACCAGGGACCTGCGGATTAACAGTCCGTCGCTCTACCGACTGAGCTATTGGAGAATCTGATCGGCATTTTAGGCAGGAAACCCAAGGTCGTCAATCAATTAATGTAAAGAAATGAATTGTTTGCTTTATAAATATTCATTTGGGGCTTAAAAATAAAAAAATCACCCGAAATGGGTGATTTTTTAGCAAAGAAATAAAGAATTATTTCTCAACACCTGCAGGCTGACCTGCATATTTCGCATTTGCATAATCCCAGTTTACTAGGCTTTCCAGGAAAGTAGAGATGTATTTAGGACGTGCATTACGGAAGTCGATGTAATAAGCATGTTCCCAAACGTCAATCGTCAATACTGCAACTTTACCGTGCGCCATTGGCGTATCAGCATTTGAAGTTTTCATGATTGACAGTTGACCGTTTACTTGGTCAGCCACTAACCAAGCCCAACCTGAACCGAACTGAGTGGTTGCAGCAGCAGCAAATTCTTCAGCAAATTTTTCGTAAGAACCGAAAGCTTCATCAATTTTTGCAGCCAAAGTACCCGTTGCTTTACCGCCACCGTTTTTAGCCATACAGTTCCAGTAGAACGTGTGGTTCCAAACTTGAGCAGCGTTATTGAAAATACCTGCTTTAGACGCATCACCAGCAGTTGCTGTAATGATTTCTTCTAGAGTTTTGCCTTCAAGCTCAGTACCAGCGATCAGGTTGTTCAGGTTAACCACATAAGTATTGTGGTGTTTGTCGTGATGGTATTCTAAAGTTTCTTTGCTGATGTGTGGAGCAAGATCTTCGTAGCCATAAGGTAATGCTGGTAAAGTAATGGTTGTCATGTTCTCAATTCCTTGCATTTAGCTGGGTTTTAACAATAAGTGGCTTTATTGTAATAGATAATCGGACCAAATGGGCATTACGTATAAATAACAATACACAATAAATCCTGAAAATATATAAATAAAGCTCGTGGAAAATGCTGTCAGCGAGAATTAAATCGGATTGTTTAATTCGTAATAAGCATACTCAATATTAAACTGTTCTGAAATCGCTTTGGCCAGGCGCTGTACACCATATTTTTCAGTGGCATGATGGCCACAGGCATAATAATGTACATTCAGTTCCTGGGCTTCATAGAAGGTGCGTTCGCTCACTTCACCAGAAATATAAGCATCACACTCTTGTAGCGCTGCTTTATGAATATAATCCTGCGCACCACCGGTACAGAAACCGACTTTATGGATTTGAGTTTTGTCCGCAGGAAGATGAATTGCATCAAAGCCAAGTTTTTCTGAAACATGGTTTTTAAAATATTCAGGACGCATCGGTTGTTTTAAATAGCCAATATTGCCAATCGGATGGCGTTCACTCGGATCCAACTGTTCGATATTTTCTAGTTCTAATAAATCTGCAATCGCCGCATTATTGCCTAAAGTTGGATGACTGTCTAAAGGCAGATGATAGCCAACCAGAGAGATATCATTTTGAATTAAGGCTTTAATCCGTTTACCGCGCATACCAGTGATCGGATAGGCTTCTCCTTTCCAGAAATAACCATGATGAACCAGCAGTAAATCTGCGCCTTGCTCAATTGCCGCTTCGATCGCACTTTGCGAAGCACTCACGGCACACAGAATTTTATTGACCTCGGATTTACCTTCGATCTGCAAGCCATTCGGTGCATAGTCCTTAAATTCACGTGCTGTCAAAGTCTGTTCACACCACTGAATAATATCGTTTAAATTCGCCATAAAATTCCTGTTCGTTTAAAAACTTGCCAATATTTATCTTTATATTTAATTGTAACTAAAGCTGCACAAAACTCTGTGGAATTTTTTGTGTTTAGTTATGTATTTCGCATTACAATAGAACACAAATTACTTAGTCATCAATGAATTAAAATATTTTAGAGGATAACAACGTGCGCCGCACCTTTACATGGTTACCCTGGGTGTTACTGATTTTGGTCATTATCGGTTTTTTGGGGTGGCAACAACTACAAAAACCAAAAGCACCGGTTGCACCAGATGGTGTCAAGATGCCTGCTGAAAAAGTAGAGCCGTTGATTGATACGTCGCGCTCAGGAGGCGTGGTCTCCTATAGTGCTGCGGTAAGAGTGGCAGCGCCGGCTGTAGTCAATATCTTTACCACTCAAAAAGTCAAACAGCAGGCTCATCCTTTGCTGACCGATCCGGTCTTTCGTGAGTTTTTTGGCGATCAGTTGCCTGACCAGTATGGACAAAGTCCGAATGAGAACAGTTTAGGTTCCGGGGTGATTGTACGTCCTGATGGTTATATCCTGACCAATAATCATGTGATTGCACAGGCAGACCAGATTGTGGTGGCATTGCAGGATGGACGACGTGCTGAAGCAAAAGTTGTGGGAATGGATCCAGATACCGATCTGGCAGTGATTAAAATTGAACTGGATCAATTACCCGTGTTGCCTTTTAAATTGAGTGGCAATGAAGTCGGTGACGTCGTTTTGGCCATTGGTAACCCATTTGGTGTGGGTCAAACCGTAACGCAAGGGATTATTTCAGCAACAGGACGTTCAGATCTGGGCATTAATACCTATGAAGACTTTGTGCAAACCGACGCTGCAATTAACCCGGGAAATTCAGGTGGAGCCTTGATCGATGTCGCCGGCAACTTGATTGGGGTGAATACGGCAATTTTCTCGCAAACTGGTGGTTCACTGGGGATTGGTTTCGCCATTCCAGCCAAAATCTGTCAGCAGGTGATGAATGCTATTCTGAAAGATGGCCGTGTCGTTCGTGGCTGGTTAGGAATCAGTTTATTACCGACAGAACGTGATGATGTACTGCAACCTAAAGAGAAAGGGGTAACTGTCGCAGAAGTGCTGGCAGATGGACCGGCAGCGAAAGCGGGCATTCAGCGTGGCGATAAAATTATGAAAGTGAATGAGGAAGAGATCAGTTCGGCTTCGCATTTGATTAATTTTGTTGCCCTGCAAAAGCCGAATAGTACCATTCAGATTGAAGTGGAGCGTGCTGGCAAAACCATGATGCTGGATGTAGTAGTGACTGAGCGTAAAGCACAAAACAGTTCTTCTCAATATATTCCACTGCCCGGTCAGTAAGTTTTTATTTAAAAAAATCCCTCTGCAGAGGGATTTTTTTGCTTGTTATTTTTTAGTTACCTGATACAAAAATGAAATACGGCTTTTGGTTTAAATCATTTAACTTGATGAAATTACATCAAAAGAGAAAATAAAAAATGACTTTTATGACGGCGGATCAGGCCAAGGTTTTATCAGATGTGGCCAATTTAAATATTGAGGTCTATAAGCCGCGTCTAGCCAAGTTAATTGAAGAAAATGCGAAACAGGGTAATACCGCAGTCATTACTGTATTTCCCAAACATTTGCCTTTGGAAGATATTCGGGCTTTATCAGCCGAGTTGACTGAACTGGGCTATAACGTACGTTTTGAAGTGCTGGAGTTTTATTATAGCTTTAATGTGTACTGGCTCTAGTGTGAATCTTCATTAACTAAGGCTTATTTTGAGCCACTATTTTACTGGATCGGTCTGATTTGATCTTATGAGTGATCGGGCTGTATGTGATCAAAGGCGCGAGTTTTTATAAGTAGGTGCTCAACTCTAAAAAATCCATCAGTTTTATTTTAGAATCATTATTGTAATGTACCGAGAATCTACAATTTCTCGGTACATATTCATTTGACGGATAGGCTGAGATCAGGGTAAGCAACTAAAATCAGCTGAGCTTTATTTAGCCTAAGTAACTTATGAATCATCTGCAAAATTAAATTGTGAGCTCATTTCTAAAACGGCTCAATTTCATCTGCAACCAAATTATTCCTCATTCACCTGATATTCCTGGATCACTTCAAGTGCCGCCCGAAATGCCTCCTGAGTTGCTGGTGCACCGCAATATGGCAGGCTATGGAGTAACACTTCCTGAATTTCCTCAACCGTCGCGCCGTTGTTAAGAGCGCCCCGAACATGGCCTTTTAATTCAGTGGGGCTTTTTTGAGCCGTAAGGAAAGCAATGGTAATTAAAGAACGATATTTACGTGGCAATACACCTTCACGTTGCCAGGTTGAACCCCAGGCATGTTCATTAATCCAGTCTTGTAGAGGCTGGGTAAAAGGCACGGTATTTTCCTGTGCACGTTTGACAAAGCTTTCGCCCATGACATCAGTACGCACTTTCAGGCCATTTTCATAATCTTGTTGTGACATGGTTTACCCTCAATTTTCTTATAGCTCTAGCTTAGTGCTTTTTATGCGAAATACCATCGTGCCATAGTCGTAAAAAAGTGGCTAAAAAGCCACTTGGAAAGGTTCTAAAGTGAAATATTCAACTACATCCCACTTTGGAATTTATGACACCTTTGGTCAAAGTTTGATTTAAGGCGAAGTTGAGTGTGAAGGATCGGTTTGAACAGAAGTATCGGTTCCTGTCGCATCTGCTTTACGAATATGGGGGTTCTCCAGCTCCAATACTTCCTGTAAATGCAGATCAAAGACATCTGTCAGCATGCTGTCATAACGACGTGCATTATAGTGAAGCAGTTTTTCTGCTTCTCCATCATTAATAAAGCCATGTTGCTGTGCATCTGTCACATGCTCGGCAAAGCTTAAACCTTTAAACTGACCTTTGTTTTCAGCTTTTTTAAAGCGATCCCAAAGCTGTTCAATATCCAGTAGCAAAGCGAAAGTCGATTCCATGCGTCCAGTGACATCAGTTTCATGGGTATTGTAATAGACATGCTTTTTCAATACCTGACGGAATGCGTTATCTTCCATCATGCTATTTGCAACCTGCTGTTTAAGCTGGTCTGAGGGTTTGTGTACAGGACGGCCAAATGGGAAACATAACAGCTTGACCATGCCTGCTGCTGCACCGGCCGGGAAGTTAGCAAATAAATCATAAAATGCTTCCTGCGCTGTATAGAGTGACTTTTCTATTGCAAGCTGTGCATGCAAACGTTCAGCTTCAGTCTTTTTGCTATGCTCAAAATACTTCAGAATAGAGGAGGCAATAAACAGGTGAGCATGAATATCGGCGAGACGTCCGGACAGCATTTCTTTGCGTTTGATATCGCCTGCCAGCAAACCCAGACACATGTCTGCGGTTAAGGCAAAGTTGGCGCTCAGCCGGTTAATGACCTTGTAATAAGGTCGGGTAAACTCAACTGCACTTTGAGGTGCTGTACTTGAACCACCCGTAAATGCGTAGGCAAAGGAACGGGCGGTACGGTTAAAGGTATAACCCAGATGTTTAAACAGCAAATGATCAAAAGGGTTGAGTGCTGCTGCCGGGTCTTCAGCCTGTAAGAGTTGTAATTCTTCATAGAGATAAGGATGACAGCGCATTGAACCCTGACCGAAAATCATCAGGGAGCGACTGAGAATATTTGCACCTTCAACGGTAATGGAGACAGGAATTGCCTGATAATAAGGTGCCAGAAAATTACGTGGCCCCATCTGAATGGCGCGGCCACCGACCACATCCATCCCGTGATTTACCACCTTACGCATTCCCTCCGTGGCATAGTATTTGGCAATCGCTGTCATTACAGCAGGCTTGCCGCCCTGATTAAGGCCACAAGTCACCAGATAACGGAAAGCTTCCAGCATATAGGTATCACTGGCAATTTCACTATTGGCTTCCTGAACACCTTCAAACTTGCCGACTGAAATTTTAAATTGTTGACGGATTCGGGAAAAAGCCCCGACATTTAAATAAGTCATTTCTGCCGCAGAAGTAGACAGTGCCGGTAGGGAAATGCCACGACCCACAGCCAGACATTCCATCAGCATGCGCCAGCCCTTACCGGCATTTTTTACGCCACCAATAATCCAGTCCAGAGGAATAAATACATCTTTACCTTCAACTGTACCATTCATGAATGGTGGGCCGGGATTATGACGAGGACTTACTTGCACCCCTTCGTGACTGGCAGGTAGCAGGGCACAGGTAATACCATATTCTGTCTGTTCGCCCAAAAGATGATCCGGGTCATACATTTTAAAGGCCAGACCTACCACTGTTGCAATGGGTGCCAGCGTAATCCAGCGTTTGGAAAAATTCATTCGCAAGCCTAGGACTTCCTGACCTTCAAACTGGCCATAGCAGACCACGCCAGTATCGGGAATAGCGCCTGCATCAGAGCCGGCTTCAGGACTGGTCAGGCCGAAACAGGGAATTTCTTCACCTCGCGCCAGGCCCGGCAGGTAACGGTTTTTCTGTTCCTCAGTACCATAATGCAGCAATAGTTCACCCGGGCCGAGAGAGTTCGGTACCATGCAACTCACGGCCGTGGTGAGGGAGCGAGAGGAAATCTTGCTCATCACCCGGCTTTGAGCAAAAGAACTAAATGCGCGACCACCATATTCTTTGGGGATAATCAGGCCTAAAAAACCATGCTCCTTAATATATTGCCAGACATGATCAGGCAGCGCTTTCTGCTCGTGAATTTCCCATTCATCCAGCATGCTGCACAAGGTTTCAACTTCATTGTCCAGAAAGGCCTGTTCTTCTAGCGAGAGTTTTGGATAAGGATAGCTATTAAAGGTTTCCCAGTTCGGTGCACCCATAAACAGTTCTTTTTCCCACCAGCTGGTTCCGGAGTCCAGTGCTTCACGCTCTGTCGGACTGATGCTAGGCATGGCATTGGCCAGCGCTTTATAGGCCGGTCTGGAAATAAACGACATGCGCAAAGGGTCGATTATCACCACGAGGCTGATCAGGATGAGCGGGATACCAAGAATCAGTGACCACGGACTAAGAAAGGCACAGACCACTGACACGACCATCAGCACGATTGCACCCGCACTACGCGAGAGCTGAAAATAGAAAACTGCCCATAAACTCAGTAACAGCAGTAGCACAGCGAAAATAAATGACATTGTTATATTTCTCCAGATTTATACAACACTGGCTTTGTCTGGATTTCTCGGATATTTCACCACCGTTCATTCATTTTTAGTCGTTCGAGAATCAGACAGGTTTAGCATTGGATTTGTGAGAATGATCTTTTTAAGTATGGCAACGATATGTTTAAGTCTTGCATCTATTTTGAGGTTGTTGGAAAAATGATCAATCTTCAAGTGAGAACGCGCAAAGAAATGTGAAGATAAGTAATGACTTAATCTTTATCTAAAATAAAAAATGGGGTTTAACGCTCAGTAAAATTTTAATAATGGATATTAAAAAGCCCTCTACTGGAGAGTAATGCTGATCAGTTAAAGAATTTAGAAATAGACTCTTTAACTTTTTAGTCGTTCACGATGGAGTCTTAACTTTTTAAATCAAATATTTGTAAAACATTTGTTACTTTGGTTTTGCCCAAATGAGAAGCGAAACTTCGCAAGGAAGGCATCTTGTGATCCCTCACTGCAAAACTCGTCAGCCACTATCGACTCGTCAATTTGTCATGGAAACCATCATTTTTTTAATCTTGCGGTGCAATACACCTGATGCCTCAAACAGTTGCGGATGACTTTGCTATCTATCAAATATAATACTGAATTTAAAAAAGAAAATGCCAGTCAATTGCTTAACTGACTGGCATTACTCTACTTGAGAGGGCTTTTATTTCATTGGTTTAAACAGGACTAAGCTTCAATGGCCTGAACAGCAATTTTCTTGGCAGGGTCAGTTTTACGACGCACTGCTGGAACCGGTTCGCCGTAGTATTGACGATCGGCAAAGTAGCTTGAACGAACCATGGGTGCTGCCCAGATATTGCGGAAGCCCAGTTTTTGGCCATGTTCGGTATAACGTTCGAATTCTTCAGGGGTCACAAAGCGATCAATCGCTGCATGTTCTTTAGAAGGCTGTAGATACTGACCAATCGTCACATAGTCCACGCCGTGTGCATGCAAATCGTCAAGTAAGGCAAGCACTTCTTCTTCAGTCTCACCAATACCGACCATCAGGCCACATTTGGTTGGAATATCCGGGCAATATTCTTTAAACATTTTTAACAGGTTTAAAGAGTGCTGATAATCAGAACCTGGACGCATCGCCTTATATAAACGCGGTACTGTTTCAATATTATGATTAAACACATCGGGTGGACATTCGGTCATGATGCGCAGTGCAATATCCATACGGCCACGGAAGTCCGGTACCAGAATTTCAAGCAAAGTTTTTGGACTTAAAGCACGTGCTTCTTTAATACAATCGACAAAATGCTGCGCACCACCATCGAGTAAGTCATCACGGTCTACAGAGGTAATCACGGCATATTTCAACCCAAGATTAGCAATGGTTTCGGCCATGTGGCGCGGTTCATCTGCATCCAATGCATTTGGTCGACCATGTGCTACATCGCAAAATGGACAGCGACGGGTACAGATATCACCCATAATCATAAAGGTTGCGGTACCGCCACCAAAACATTCAGGCAGGTTTGGACAGGCTGCTTCTTCACAGACAGTATGTAGTTTTTGCTCGCGAAGCGTTGTTTTAATCCGTTGTACTTCTTCCGGCGCTGCCATCTTTACGCGAATCCAGTCCGGCTTACGTGGTGTTTCAACCGTAGGGATCACTTTTACAGGAATACGAGCGACTTTCTCTGCGCCACGAAGTTTGACACCCTGTTCAGGTTTACGGTTTTCAGACATATTCAACTTTTCCACTGTTTTTGAAGGGGGAGATGATCAAAGCTAGCGCGTTTATTATAACGAACTTAGCTATAAATAGGGCAAAAAGGGGTATTCATTTAAAAAATGTTCTCATCAACCAATATATGTGAGTTAAATACACAAAATCAACAGGATTTACGTCATAATAAGCAGGTAGATTAAAGTGAATTTTTTAATTTTGAGGAGCGTTGAATGCCACGTAAAAAAGAGGTCGTTAGTGGGACTTTCGTTAAATATGATGCGGTAGTTCTAGGTTCGGGCCCTGCGGGCGAAGGCGCGGCAATGAAACTTGCCAAATCTGGTAAGCGTGTTGCAATCGTTGAGATGCGTGAACAGCTAGGTGGTAATTGTACCCATGTGGGTACCATTCCAAGTAAAGCATTGCGTCAAACGGTATCCAGTATTATCCGTTATCAACGTGATCCACTGTTTCAGAAAGTTGGGGACTGGAAACAGTTCACCATGAAGCAAGTATTGCGTCATGCGCATAAAGTGATTCAACAACAAGTAGATACACATTCACGGTTCTATGACCGTAACAAGATCGATATCTATCATGGTCGAGCCTATGTTCAGGATCAAAATACTATTTTTGTATTTAGTCCAGACGGCATTAAAGAAACCTTGATGTTTAAGCAACTGGTCATTGCCAGCGGTTCGCGTCCGTATCGCCCAGAAATTCTTGATTTTAATCATCCACGTGTATTTGATTCAGATAAAATTCTGGATCTGGACTTTTCTATCCAGAAAATCATTATTTATGGCGCAGGTGTAATTGGCTGTGAATATGCATCGATTTTTATTGGTCTTGGGCATAAAGTTGATTTGATCAATACCCAGCACAAACTGTTGAGCTATCTGGATGATGAAATTTCCGATGCACTGTCTTATCACTTGCGTGAGCAAGGGGTGCTGATTCGTCACAATGAACAGATCGACTTCCTGGAAACATTTGATGATCATGTGGTGATGCACACGCAAAGCGGCAAAAAAATTAAAGCCGATGCAATTTTGTGGTGTAACGGCCGTTCAGGTAATACCGATGGTTTAGGGCTGGAAAATGTTGGCCTGAAACCAAACAGCCGTGGTCAGTTGACTGTAAATGATCAATATCAGACTGAAGTTGAAAATATTTATGCTGCCGGTGATGTAATCGGTTGGCCGTCGCTTGCATCTGCTGCTTATGACCAAGGTCGTTGCGCGGGTGCCAATATGAGCGGTGAGCCAGACGTTGCCCCCGTTACTGATATTCCAACCGGAATTTATACCATTCCCGAGATTTCTTCGATTGGTAAAACTGAGCAGCAGTTGACTGAAGAAAAAATTCCGTATGAAGTCGGTCAGGCCTCGTTCCGTCATTTGGCGCGTGCGCAAATTACCGGTGACACTATGGGCGAATTAAAGATTTTGTTCCATCGTGAAACGCTGGAAGTTTTGGGTGTACATTGCTTCGGTAATAATGCATCTGAAATTATCCACATTGGTCAGGCGGTGATGAACAGTCCAAACAATACGATCAAGTATTTTGTGGAAACCACGTTTAACTATCCGACCATGGCGGAAGCCTACCGTGTAGCGACACTCAATGGTATGAATCGTTTATTCTAAGCGAGATGTTTGCCTTGGATTTAAAAAAACCCGTAAGTGAAGGCTTGCGGGTTTTTTGTTTTAAATGCTTTAAATCAGCTAGAAGATAAAGCATTGACCAATTCAATTCGGATGAAGATAAAGTTGATTAACTTGGTTTTTAAGCAGCCATTTTTCGGCATTCTTCTGCACAACGGCGACAGGCTTCTGCACATTGCTGACAATGTTCATGTTGGTGCTGACTGCATTCCTCTGCGCAATAATCACAAGCCTTGGCACACAGCTCGCAGATTTCCTGCATAAAAGGCGATTGCTTCTGCTCCATACGCGCGCAGAGCTGACAAATATCGGCACAATCCAGACAACGCTGGATGCATTCACGCATCATTTCTACATGTTCTTCTTTTAAGCAGGCAGCTGCACAAGCAGTACAGGTGAGGGAGCAGCTCATACAGGTTTGAACACAATCTGACAAATGACTGGTATTCATCTTTTTCTCCTTAAGGCGATAAACATATTCATGACTGAATACGCTAAGCAGAAAAAGGAAAACACACTAGGTTAATTAGGTGAGAAAAAGTAAAGAATAACTTGGTTATGTAAAAGGATATACGAAAGAATCTTATATTCATCAAGCTTGAAAAATAAAATTCACTCGAGCAGAACTGGCAATATCCCAAAAATAAAACACCATTGAGGTGGTTAGTTCCTCAATGGTGAAAGTGTATACCTCGCTGATCTAATTATTCTGGAAGGCTGGATCGTCCTTTTTTTATTATGATGTTTCTCATTAATACAGGCGACTACCGGCAAGACTGATCCGTTTGAGTAAATGGTGCTGATCGGCTGGAAAAGGACGACTGGAATGTAAAGTCTCGGAATTTTCTTGTTCATGAGCATCTAAGAAAATTGCCGATTGAAACAAAATTAAAAAAGTAATGATCGAAAGTTTATAAATAACCTTGTGTTTTTATTATTCTATTGATTATGAATCATTTAAGGTATTGTGCTGTGAATTGTGTTTATTTAGCTGAGTAAATTTCAGCAGTTTAATGCGCACAAAAGGCCTGATTAAAGTATTCAAACAGCTGCGGTGTCTGGATCCATAATGCCACCGACAGAGCAAATAAAAGCAAGAGCGCCACAGCAATCGAGATTTTGAGTATGAGCATAGAATCAGTCATGCACAATTTGCTCCTCATTGACCCAGAAATGTACCAATACGCCAAAAATGCTTAAGGCAATCGACAGCATCCAGACAGCATTATAATTACCACTCAAGTCATGATTGACTCCACCAAGATAACCACCGAAAAACGAGCCGACCTGATGGGTAAAAAACACGATACCGCTGAGCATGGTCAGGTATTTCACCCCGAACATATTCGCCACAATGCCGTTGGTGAGCGGAACGGTCGATAGCCAGAGTAATCCCATAATGACACCAAAGGCATAGACTGTCCATGTGCTCAGTGGCAGCATGAGAAAGGCAGTAATTGCGATCCCGCGTAAGCCATAGAGACCCATCAACAAATGCGGTTTGGAATATTTACCCCCGAGCCAGCCTGCAGTATAGGTGCCGACCACATTAAATAGACCCACCAATGCCAGAAAAATAGTCCCTGTGGTGGCATTAAAACCGTGATCAATCAGATAACCCGGCAGGTGAATGCCAATAAATACCACCTGGAAACCGCAGACAAAAAAGCCCATAGACAGAAACCAGAAGGGTTTATGATTTTTCACTACCAGCAGAATCTGTTTAAAACTGAGGGACACTTTATTGGGTGTAGATGCTGCATTTGGATGAATATACATTGGTGCTTTCAGCATCCAGGCCAGTGGTACAATCAGGGCAATCAAAATCGCACTGACCACCAATGCTCCTGACCAACCGACATTCTGTAACAGCAACAGGGTCGAAGGCAGCATGATAAACTGGCCAAAAGATCCGGCCGCACTGGCAATACCCATCGCCAGACTGCGTTTTTCTGGTGGTGCAGCACGTCCTACAGCAGACAGTAAAACCGGAAAAGATGTTGCAGACAGGGCCAGACCTAAAATCAGGCCCACACTCAGATTTAACAGCAGTCCAGTAGAACTGACCGCCATGAGTAGCAAGCCCACGGCATAGAGTGCCCCACCTAAGGCAACGACAATCTTGCTGCCATATTTATCTGCGAAGGCTCCAGTAATGGGTTGTACTGCTCCCCAGATCAGGTTTTGCATGGCAATCGCCAAGCTAAAAACATTATGTCCCCAACCAAATTCATCACTCATCGGCACCAGATAAAGACCAAATGCATGACGTACGCCCAATGACAATGCCAGAATGATAGCGGAGCCAATCAGCATAAAAATAAGCGCTTTGGAAAATGGAGTATCGGACATAGGGCAGGCAGGCAGATAAAGTCAGCGCTTATAGTATTCGATTCAGGTAAAGGAGGCGATAAAATAAAAATTGATCGAAAGATAAATTTTTTTTATCAATATTTTAAGCCTAAAAAAACGGCCGAAGCCGTTTTTCTGAAACCTGATATTGAACTTAGAAACGCATGCCAATACCGGCATAGGCCAGAATCGGATTAATCTCAATATCTGCCTTGGAACGAATCAGTTCACCCAACGTACTATCAGTGACGGTAATGGTTGTATCATTTTTCAGATGTGCGTAGGAGACTGAGCCGACCGCAAACCAGGTATCATTAAAGTCATAACTGAAGCCAACCGTAGCGACAGGGGCAAAGACATCTGAGGCTTCAAGTTTTACTTTAGGATCGGCTTCACTTAGCTTACCTTCAAGGGAAGCACCAGCATTGCCTTGTTTAATATTGGCAATCATATGTCCAGCAGCAATCAGGTCCTGCTCGGTACGCGAGTTGATTTCCAGTTCATTAAAATAGGCATACATCACACCTAAGCCGACATAAGGACGAAATTTATTCACTCCGGTTTTACCAAAGTGATACTGGAATTCAACGGCAGGTGTCCAGGCACGGGCCGAGGCAGCAGGGCCATAGGCTTCCAAGTCTGTAATCAGAAGATCATTGGCCAATTCAAGGTTGCCTAAGGCACCCCCCAGGGGGGTTGCGATGGCCGAAAATGGGGCATAGATTTTACCACTGCCTTGTAAATCCACTTTGGGTGGAATACCAGCTTTCACTTCAAAGGAAATATGATCAGTAAAATAGTAATTGGTCATGATGCCTAAAGTCGTGACATCATCGGCTTCCAGACCAGTCCCTGGATTATTCCATTGTTCTAAACCTTGAATGGTGGCTTGCCCACTGAGGGGAGCCGAGATTTCGGGTAGGTTTAAAGCTAAATCGAGTAAAGGCGGGATTTTATAACCTTCACGAATATTGTCGCGTACAGTACTTGACTTGACTGCCCCGACATCACTTACTTCACCATTTTTGACCGCAGTATTGACTGCAAAAGCTTGGGCCTTACCTTGTGGCATCACATGTAGTGCACCCACAGACACAGAAAAGCGTTTAAAGCCATCTCCATCCTGTAGACTAAAATAAGGCGAATCTGCGTGGGCGACCATAGGTAAAGTGACAAGGCCTGCCATACATGCCAGCATTGTTTTCATTGATTTGGAACTCCATGTCCAGTGTATTTATTCGTTTTTCTAGTTCACTAATTATGTGAACTTCATTAAAAAATTCAGTTATAGAACAATAGATCAAAGGTTAACCATCGGTTAAGATTGGTAGCTTTTGTGTGTTTTTTGTATTCAAGGTTTGAGCTGTTAACAAAGAAACATCTGTAAAATAAGTCTTTTAAAATGTAGACAGTTAGTTTAAGTAGAGAAAAATCTGGTTTTTATCTCAGCAAAATTTTGATTTTTTAAGTCCTCAATATAGGTTTTTGTTCCTGAATGAGGCCGATTTTTGCAGCAAGTCGTTTAGGAATGAATTGATTTTTTGCTTTCCGTGCTTGAGCTCCAAATAGCACTAACAGAATTTATCCAAGATCCTGCTACCCAGTTGCTTGAGTTTTTTTGTACAATAGGCGCATATATTATTGAGTGAATCATATGAGCACCCAAACACCTCCCAAAAAAAAGCCTCTGGTTAATTTACCTTTCCCGATCAAACAAGCGGAGCAAAATGCTGCGGAAGAAGTTCTGGAAGATTTAAGACCAAGACCGCAGCGTTATGCTGACCGTACCTGGATGCCGCCACGCGGTACGCGTCGTTCAATGGGTAAACGTTAATTGGTCGAACTCAAAAAGCTATGATGAGTCATGGCTTTTTTTGTGTAAATTTTTAGATATTCAGCAATTAATATTTCATCTATTTCCTTATTTCTCGAGCAGATAAAACCCTGGCCAGATTTTTCTCATTTCTCATTTCTCATTTCTCATTTGCATGATCTTGATCGAATACATGCAGCATCTCAAAAAGCTCATCGCTAAGCAGAATAAAATAATTAGTTGATCTATTGACCTTGCACATCTTATACCCATAAAAAAAGCCAATTCAGAAATTGGCTTTTAGAGAGATAAGTTATTAGCGAATGCTTTTACGTGCTTTATTTTCCGGTTTTGGTGGGGCAATTTCTCGCTGTTCTTGCCAGACATCAATAAAGTCTTTTTCATTAATATTATACAGCTCAAGTAGCGCTAAAATCACACCCCCAAACAGCATGGCACCTTCGGAATGACTCTGAAAATCGACCAGTTTGGTATTTAGATTATGCAGGATATCTTCAATTTCGAAGACCCGTTCCCGCCCATTGCTGTCGGTCGGATAGATCTGGGTATTTAAAATAATCCTCGCCAGACTTTTTTCATTTTCGGTCAATGGCAATTCTTCAATCAGCTCATCAGTCGCAGGATTTAAAATGACTGAATCGCGAAAAATCGTATGTAGGAAGTTTGCGCTTAATTTGGGTAGAGGCTTTTCCACAAAAGGGCGGAAAGATTGCGGGAAAATGACATTGCGTGAAATGCCTTTAAACATCGGTGCAATTTCTTCGACTTTATAACCTGCGATCCCGCATCCTAAAGACGTAATAAAATATTTATTTTTAGAATGGTTTTTGGTGTAAATCTTGAAGTCATCGATATAGTGCTGGATTTGTGACAGCGGCATTTGCTGCAAATGCTCGTTCATGGTTGGAATCGCATAGCTTTGACCCGACCAGCCACGACCGACGCCCATGACTGCACCAAAATGCTCAAGCGCTGTTCTTGCTGCACCTGCGCCATGCTGCCCCGCCAGATTGCTGCCAAAAACAAACACGGTATTTTCCGGAAGGGATTTAACAATACTTTCATCGTGATAGTGGTAAGTCATAATTGTCTATTCGAGGCCATCCTGATCTTCATGTTGCCTTTGATCGGGGTTGGGGTCAAGTAAAAAGCAGGGATGGCCTGAATGTTGAAAGACTGACTAAATATGAGAATTCTCAACATATTTCTCGACTGTCATCATCTGTTGGATTTCGGTATTTTGGCTATGGAATCTGCTCCGGCAAGTCTGAAATCTGCTAAAATTCCTGATCCGCATTCGAGTTGAGACATGTAGCTGTGACTGATAAGCAACCCTTTGAATTAGTAACCAGTTATCAACCCGCAGGTGATCAGCCACAGGCCATTGAAAAGCTGGTCAAGGGTATTGAACAGGGCTTTCATGATCAGCTTTTACTGGGCGTTACCGGGTCGGGTAAGACTTATACCATGGCCAATGTGATTGCACAGACCCAGCGTCCGACCATTGTCATGGCACATAACAAAACGCTGGCTGCACAGCTTTATGGCGAATTTAAAGCATTTTTTCCGAATAACGCCGTCGAGTATTTTGTCAGTTATTATGATTATTATCAGCCGGAAGCTTATGTGCCATCTTCAGATACTTTTATCGAGAAAGATGCCGCAATTAATGACCATATTGACCAGATGCGTCTTTCCGCGACCCGATCATTATTAGAACGTCGTGATGCAATTATTGTCGCATCAGTTTCTGCAATTTATGGTTTGGGTGATCCGAATGCCTACATGAGCATGTTGCTGCATGTGGTGGAAGGCGACCGCATTGGTCGTGATGATATTATCCGCCGTCTGGTCGAAATGCAGTATTCGCGCAATGAACTGGAATTCCTGCGCGGTACTTATCGTATTCGTGGCGAAATTATCGATATTTTCCCGGCAGAATCGGATCAGGATGCCATCCGGATTGAATTGTTTGATGATGAAGTCGATTCGATTCGCTGGTTTGATCCCTTGACCGGAAAAATGGTGCGCAAAGTACCACGTGTAACGATTTATCCCAAAAGTCACTATGTCACGCCCAAAGACAATTTATCCCGCGCAATTGAAACCATTCGGGAAGAACTCAAAGAGAGACTGGTATTCTTCCGTGAAAATGACAAATTGCTGGAAGCGCAGCGGATTGAACAGCGTACCCGTTATGATCTGGAAATGATGCAGCAGTTGGGCTATACCAATGGCATCGAAAACTACTCGCGTCATTTGTCTGGACGTCCTTCAGGCGAGGCGCCACCCACCTTGTTCGATTATATTCCCGATGATGCCTTGCTGATTATTGATGAATCACATGTCACCGTGCCACAAATTGGTGCCATGTATAAAGGCGACCGTTCGCGTAAGGAAAATCTGGTGAATTATGGTTTCCGTTTGCCAAGCGCGCTAGATAACCGTCCGATGAAATTTGAAGAATGGGAACGCATTGTCCCGACCACTGTGTATGTCAGCGCAACGCCAGCTCGCTATGAACTGGAAAAATCGCAGCAGATTGTCGAGCAGGTGGTACGTCCGACCGGTCTGATCGATCCTGAAATTGAAATTCGTCCGGTACTGACGCAAGTCGATGATGTACTTTCAGAAATTAATCTGCGCAAAGATATCAACGAGCGGGTACTGGTCACCACCTTGACCAAGCGCATGGCAGAAGACCTGACCTCTTATTTGAAAGAGTACGGGATTAAGGTCGCTTATTTACACTCGGATATCGATACTGTTGAGCGCGTCAAGATCATTCATGAGCTGCGTACTGGCGTACACGATGTGCTGGTCGGGATTAACCTGCTGCGTGAAGGTCTGGATATGCCGGAAGTGTCACTGGTTGCGATTCTGGATGCCGATAAAGAAGGTTTCCTGCGTTCTGAGCGTTCTCTCATTCAGACTATCGGGCGTGCTGCGCGTAACCTGAAAGGGAGGGCGATTTTGTATGCAGATCGAATAACTGACTCAATGCAAAAAGCCATTGATGAGACAGATCGACGTCGTGCCAAGCAGATTCAGTTTAATGAAGAGCATGGTATTACTCCGCGTAGCGCAGTCCGTCAGGTAATCAAGGAAATTGATACCGGTGAAATATTGGATGATGATTCAATTGAATTGAAAGCTTCTGATCAGGCGCGCGCGATCAGTGCAGATGAACGACATATCATGGCAGACCCGAAAATGTTTGCGAAGCATATTAACAAGCTTGAAAAGGAAATGCTGAAAGCCTCTAAAGAGTTACAGTTTGAGCAGGCTGCACGTCTGCGTGATGAAATTTTGCGCTTAAAAGCCCAGATGTTTGATTGATTTTTTTTACATGAAGTTTTATTTCAATGACCTAAAGTCAATCATAAACCAAACATAATGTAACAAATCAAGTGCTTGGATAAGGCTATTGTAAGAACAGAAAATTTTTAAATAAATATTTTGTGAACATATAATAGGTATTTTTATGACAACTCAAAATTCTTCAGGTACTGGATTGAAGCTGGCAAAAATTGCTGTGGGTAGTGCGGTTCTTCTGGGTTTGGGCGCGGCAACGATGGCCTATGCGCAAAATGAGCCATTACCGACCGTTGAAAAAGTAGAACTGGACCGTTATTTGGGGACTTGGTATGAAGTGGCGCGCAAGCCTTTGTCTTTTCAAAATAAATGTGATCGTGATGTCACTGCAACCTATACCTTGAATGAAAATGGCAATATTGTGGTCGATAACCGCTGTACTAAAAAAGATGGTCAGCCAACCCAATCCTTGGGTGAGGCATTTGTGCAAGATCCACCGCAAAATACCAAATTAAAAGTCAGTTTCCTGCCCGACTTTATTCGCTGGATTCCGGTCGGGCGTGGCGATTATTGGGTCTTAAAACTGGATGAGAATTATCA
Source organism: Acinetobacter sp. YH18001 (assembly GCF_013416975.1). NCBI lineage: Bacteria > Pseudomonadati > Pseudomonadota > Gammaproteobacteria > Moraxellales > Moraxellaceae > Acinetobacter > Acinetobacter sp. YH18001. The sequence goes on from NZ_VPEU01000021.1 coordinate 44,308, forward strand.
AACCGTTCTGGTCGGTGAGCCTAAACGTAAATACATGTGGATACTATCACGTAATCCGCAATTAGATAAAAATGTTGTAAACGAATATTTGCAATATGCACAGTCTGTGGGTTATGACCTGAGTGATGTGATTCATACCAAACAAACGCAAAGATAGAAATATCTTCTTAATCGAAACCATGCTTAGGCATGGTTTTTTATTTTTATGAGCAAAAATATATTTCAAAGTAGGGTAGTGATTTCACTTTAAATAGATGAAGCATCAAGCTTTCTAGTGTACTAATCGTTATAATGCCGGCGAATGAAAGTAGAGTTTGACTATGTATAAAGGCATTGCGTTATCTGTATTGGCCTCGGTGGTTTTCGGGGTGCTCTATGTATTTACGCCTTTCTTACAGCCTTTAGATAGTGAACAGACCTTTGCCTGGCGTATGCTGGCCACGATTCCGTTTTTAACTGCCTTTATGTGGTGGTCGGGTGATCTGCAACATATCAGCAGTATCTTTAAGCGGGTTTTACAGCAACCTGCGTTTTTGATCTGGTTGCTGATCAGCTCTTTGTTATGTACCACACAGTTATGGCTGTTCTTGTGGGGCCCTATTAATGGCCGTGGCCTAGAAGTCTCACTCGGTTATTTTTTGTTGCCTCTGGTGATGGTGCTGGTCGGCTGTATGCTCTATAAAGAGAAATTATCATCATTCCAGATGGTGGCTGTCACTTTGGCTGTATTGGGTGTAGGGCATGAGATCTGGCGAATTGGTTCAATTGCATGGGAAACGGTCTATGTGGCTTTGGCCTATCCTTTGTATTTCTTCATGCGGCGTAAATTTGCTACGGATCATCTGGGGGGCTTCTGGTGGGATCTATGTCTGATTTTACCCGCTGCATTTTATCTGGGTTTTATTTATAGCGACTCGATGCAGCTCATGTTAAATCATTCTCATTTGATCTGGGCAGTATTGGTACTGGGTTTTTTGAGCGCACTGGGACTCGGTAGCTATATTCTCGCCAGCCGATATTTACCCTTTGTTATTTTTGGGTTGTTGAGTTATCTGGAACCTGTGCTGTTGGCCTTTGCCTCGATGGCTTTGGGGGAGCGTGTGGAAGCTGGCGAGTGGCTGACTTATATTCCAATTTGGCTCGCCGTATTGGTGCTGGTGATTGAAGGGATTCTGCATCTATTTAAGCAGCGTAAACAGCAATTAGCGCTTAAGAAAAATCTGGCAAACTATCAGGATCGACTAGACTCTTAAAATTAAAAAGAGATCGAATGAATAAACAACATTTAACAAATTTCTGCTCCGTACGGGAAAACGCATGCTTTTAAAATTTTTGAATGCAAAATCATTTAGCTAATTGCAACTATTTCCCAGATTTATAGTGAATATACGTTAAAAACCACTCGTCTCGGTGAGCTTTTGATTCAAAGTTGCCTCCAATTCCATTACAATTATGGGGTTTTGAAATTTATGCCTAGATTTACAATTAATTAGAGGACGTATCTGTGAGCAAAGACACTATCGTTGCCCTACATGCAGAGCACCAAGGTCGCTGGAAAAACCGTGAAGAACTTGCGGAACGCATGATTGCCCTTGTTGGTCAGTTATATCGTGAAAAAAATATTGTAGCTACAGTTTATGGTCGCTCTTTAATTAACCGTTCTGTGATTCAGATCTTGAAAGCACACCGCCGTACTCGCGTACTCGATGTTGAACTTTCGGTTGTAAATACATTCCCAATTCTTGAAGCATTGGCGAAAGTTGAGAACATCGGTTCTGCTGAAGTTGATCTAGGTAAACTTGCTGTTGAATTTAAAGAAAAAGGCGGCGACATCGATGCATTTGTTGCAGACGCTGTTAAATCTCTAGAAGGTAATGCTGCTGCTGTAGAACATAAAGACGTAGTTCTTTATGGTTTCGGTCGTATCGGTCGTATCCTGGCACGTTTGATGATTGGTCAATCAGGTCTGGGTCGCGGTCTTAGCCTGAAAGCAATCGTGGTTCGTAAATCATCTGATGGTGATTTGGAAAAACGTGCATCTCTACTGCGTCGTGACTCGATTCATGGCCCATTTGCAGGCACGATTTCTGTAGATGAAGAAAACGAAGCAATTATTGCAAACGGTAACTTCATTAAAGTGATCTATGCGTCTAATCCTTCTGAAGTGGATTACACAGCATATGGTATTAACAATGCACTTGTGATCGACAACACTGGTAAATGGCGTGATGCTGAAGGTCTTGCTCAACACCTGAAATGCCCGGGCGCTGCTCGTGTTATTTTGACTGCACCTGGTAAAGGTGACATGAAGAATGTGGTTTACGGTGTGAACCAGGCGGACATCCTTGCTGAAGATAGCATCATCTCTGCTGCAAGCTGTACGACTAACGCAATTACTCCAACACTGAAAGTATTGCATGATAAATACACCGTGTTAAATGGTCATGTTGAAACAGTTCACTCGTTCACAAACGACCAGAACTTGATCGATAACTACCATAAAGCGGACCGTCGTGGCCGTGCTGCAACATTGAACATGGTTATTACTGAAACTGGCGCAGCGAAAGCAGTTGCTAAAGCGCTGCCAGCACTTCAAGGTAAATTGACAGGTAATTCTGTACGTGTTCCTACGCCAAATGTATCACTTGCAATTCTTAACCTGACTTTAGGTCAAGACGTTGATCGTGATGAAGTAAACGAATATATTCGTCAGATTTCAATCGGTTCGATCCTTCAAGGTCAAATCGGTTATACCAACTCGACTGAGGTGGTCTCTTCTGACTTTATTGGTTCACGCACTGCAGGTGTATTTGACGCGCAAGCAACAATCACTTCAGGCAACCGTTTAACTGCTTATGTTTGGTACGATAACGAAGTGGGTTATAGCTGCCAGGTATTACGTATTGCTGAACAAATGGGCGGCGTAAGCTATCCTAAAGTTCCTGCAGAAACAAATGCATAATTTGTTGATGTAGTTTAAAAAAGAGTCTCTATGGAGGCTCTTTTTTTATACTTATTTTTTATTGAAGTCGGGTGGATTCGATTCAATCACAAAATGTAAATCAGCTTGCTGACGAAATATTAATCTGTTAGCTTACAAAGAGTAAGTATATTAAAATCAGTAAGTAATAAAATACCAGGATAGATTTATGACAAATTATGCAATTAGTCCGTTATTAGGACAGGTTTTATCAACTGAATGTCCATCACGTGAAATATTGGAGCATCTTTCCAATAAATGGTCGGTCTTGGTGTTGCGTTGCCTGAGTGAAGGTGTGCATCGTTTTAGTGAACTGAAACAACGGATTGAAGGAGTGAGTGAAAAGATGCTCTCCCAGACTTTAAAAGTGCTGGAACAAGATGGTTTTGTGCTCAGAACGGTTTATCCGGTTGTGCCGCCCAAAGTGGAATATCAGTTGACCATTACCGGTTCACAAGCTGCAGATAAAGTGATGCAAATGATTCACTGGATTGAACATGGTTTACCAGAAATTTTAGAAAATAAACAACGTGTTGCCAAATAGAAGCTAAATTGCTTTTGGGGTAGCAAGAGATGAAAAAGTCAGAAAATCTGTTGGCTACTTTACTGGCAGTGTATGCAATCATTTTAGTTTTATGCATTGCGATTTATGCAATCTTCAAACTTTTAGATGTTGATATTGCTTTAGCGACCAATCTCTTGCTTTGGTCAGCAACGATCTTTGCACCGCTTGCAATATTAATGACCTATACCAGTTGGCGAGAGCAGAAAGGGGTAGAAGTAATTGCTAATTATTGTAAAGGACTAGGGCGTGTCCTCATTTGAAAAATTGGTTTTAAATACTTAAAATCCTCCTTTAAGCTCTTTTGATTTCTATATTTTTTCAATGGCACGTACTCTTCTCACCGATGATATCTGGCAGCAAATTCAAG
>NZ_VPEU01000022.1:0-48092 GCF_013416975.1 Acinetobacter sp. YH18001
ACCGATCTCCACGCTTTCCCCCTACACGACTCTTTCCCGATCTAGGGTGTTATCTCGATTCAGCTTCTTTGGGAAATAGCACATAACTTCATCGTCTGTGCACATTTGGATAAATGGGTCGGTGTCGGCGTCTTGGTATTAGATTTGCATAAACTTATTAGGGATGAGTATACAGTTTTTTTAAAAATTTATGTAATTTCAAAAGGTTGCGTTAAGGGGCTTAGGTAACGCCGAGTTTAATGAGTTATATAAAGCTTTGAATAAGTTGCATGAGGAAAACACCTATGCTTTAGATATAAAAAATTGAAGTAGATGTTCAAACTTATAACGATAAATTCCCATATTTGTATGACTATTACCAATAATTTCTTGAAAATAAAGAAAATTATGAAAAACTAGCTAAAAATTACCTTATTGCAAAATAAGAAAACCCCGCACTCAGCGGGGTTTTTACTTAATCAAATGAATGGTTAAGCATTTTCACGAGCAATCGCACGGTAACCAATATCTTTACGGTATTGAACACCATCAAAAGTCACTTTTTGACAAAGCTCGAGCGCTTTTGCTTGCGCTTCACCAATGGTATTACCGAGTGCAGTCACACAAAGTACACGACCACCAGCCGTTACGATGTCACCATTCTCAAGTGCTTTCGTACCTGCATGGAATACTTTCGCATCTGCCATTTCTGTGTCTAAACCAGAAATTACATCACCATTGCTAGAAGTTTCTGGGTAGCCTTTAGATGCAAGTACGATACCTACAGTTTTACGTTCATCCCATTCAGCTTCCGCAGGTAAGTTACCCGCAATACCAGCTTCAACCAAATCCACTAAAGATGATTTTAAACGCATCATGATTGGTTGAGTTTCAGGGTCGCCAAAACGACAGTTGAACTCGATCACTTTAGGCTGATCTTGTTCATCAATCATCAAGCCAGCGTACAAGAAACCAGTATAAACGTGACCGTCTTTTTTCATACCTTCAACGGTAGGACGCATTACTTCGTTCATGGTTTTTTCAAATACATCAGCTGTCACAACAGGCGCAGGAGAGTAAGCACCCATACCGCCCGTGTTAGGACCTTGGTCACCTTCAAAGATACGTTTGTGATCTTGTGAAGTCGCCATAGGTAAGATGTTGTCGCCATCAATCATACAAATGAAAGATGCTTCTTCGCCTGCAAGGAATTCTTCAATTACAACGCGAGAACCCGCATCGCCAAACTTGTTGCCTGCAAGCATGTCATCGATCGCATCGAAAGCTTCTTGATTGGTCATGGCAACGATCACGCCTTTGCCCGCAGCAAGACCATCCGCCTTGATCACGATTGGCGCGCCATTTTTTTCTACAAATGCTTTTGCTGCATCAACTTCTGTGAATACATCATAGAAAGCAGTTGGAATGTTATGGCGTTTTAAGAAATGTTTCGCAAATGCTTTAGAGCCTTCAAGCTGCGCAGCAAACTGGGTCGGTCCCCAAACTTTTACACCTGCTTCACGGCAGGCATCAACCACGCCATTTACCAGTGGCGCTTCAGGGCCAACAATCACAAGTTCAATGGCATTATTTTTAGCAAAATCGATAATCGCAGCATTGTCTAAAATGCTTAAATTCACGTTTTCACATTTATTTTCAGTGGCTGTACCTGCATTGCCCGGAGCAACAAAGACTTTAGCAACTTTATCATCTTGGGCGATTTTCCATGCCAATGCATGTTCACGACCGCCATTACCCAGAACTAAAATATTCATCTAAAAATCCCTCAAAAGAATAAAATCCCACCTTGCGAAGCCATGCTTCTCACCCTGTAAAAAAGAAGGGCTTCACGAATAAAAATGTCCCTTTATTTGTGAAAAGTCCCCCTTTTTACAAAGGGGGATTTAGGGGGGATTAATAAATACGACTTTGAATCAATTAGTGACGGAAATGACGCATGCCAGTGAACACCATCGCAATACCTGCTTCGTCAGCAGCCGCAATGGTTTCTTCGTCACGCATAGAACCACCCGGCTGGATAATACATTTGATACCTGCTTTCGCAGCGTTATCAATACCATCACGGAATGGGAAGAATGCGTCAGACGCCATGACTGCACCCTCAACCACCAAGCCAGCATGTTCAGCTTTAATTGCAGCAATACGAGCAGAGTTAACACGGCTCATTTGACCTGCGCCAACACCAATGGTTTGACGGTTTTTCGCATAAACAATCGCATTAGATTTCACGTATTTTGCGACTTTCCAGGCAAAGATCATGTCATCGATTTCTTGTTCAGTCGGAGCGCGCTTGGTCACCACTTTAAGATCAGCTTTAGTAATCATGCCCAAGTCTTGATCTTGTACTAACAAGCCGCCATTCACGCGTTTGTAATCAAGTTGCGATTGACGTGCATCGATTGCTGGAAGTTCACCGCAAACTAAAACACGTACGTTTTTCTTCGCACCAGTCACTTCAAGTACGCCATCAGCAATACTTGGTGCAATGATCACTTCAACGAATTGACGCTCAACAATCGCTTGTGCAGTTGCAACGTCTAATTCACGGTTGAATGCAATGATGCCGCCAAATGCAGATTCGGGATCTGTTGCATACGCAAGGTCATAAGCTGCTTGAATGCCGTCTAAAGACACTGCAACGCCACATGGGTTTGCGTGCTTAACGATTACACAAGCAGGTTTCGCAAAAGATTTAACACATTCAAGTGCAGCGTCTGTGTCTGCAATGTTGTTATAAGAGAGTTCTTTACCTTGTAGCTGTTTCGCAGTTGAAACTGAGGCTTCTGTCGCTGTGTCTTCAACGTAGAACGCAGCAGACTGGTGCGGGTTTTCACCGTAACGAAGATCTTGAACTTTGTTCAATTGTGTATTGAAGGTACGTGCAAACTTGTCCGCTTCACCTTCTTGTTTGCCTACGCGAGCGCCAAGGTAAGATGCGATCATGCCGTCATATTGTGCAGTATGTTCAAATGCTTTTACTGCAAGGTCGAAACGAGTCGCATGCGATAAAGCGCCTTCAGCTTTAAGCTCAGCTACAACAGTGGCATAGTCAGAAGCATTCACCACGATGCCTACAGATGCATGGTTTTTTGCCGCAGCGCGAACCATGGTAGGGCCACCAATGTCGATGTTTTCGATCGCATCAGCCAGTGAACAGTTTGGTTTTGCTACAGTTGCAGCAAATGGATAGAGGTTTACAACGACTAAATCAATAGCATCAATGTTGTGTTCAGCCATCACAGCTTCGTCTAGACCACGACGAGCCAGAATACCACCATGAATTTTAGGATGTAGCGTTTTTACACGGCCGTCCATCATCTCTGGGAAACCAGTATGCTCTGAAACTTCTACTACAGCGACACTATTGTCTTTCAACAATTTGTAGGTACCACCTGTAGATAAAATTTCTACCCCTAGAGCAGCAAGTTCTTGTGCAAATTCAACAATACCAGTCTTGTCAGACACAGAGATTAAAGCGCGTTTAATAGTCATGATCTTCGTCACAGTTTTCAAGGAACAGAATAAAACAAAATCAGCAATTTACAGGTTAAAAAAAATGCCTGCGGAAGCCGCAAGCATTTTATCATTTATTCACTCATTAAACCGTGAGCTTTTAACTTTTTACGTAAAGTACCACGGTTGAGTCCGAGAATCTCGGCAGCACGTGTTTGGTTACCACGTGTATATTCTAGAACTACAGATAGAAGAGGTTTCTCCATTTCTGCTAGCACCATGTCGTATACCTGAGATGGTTGCTCGCCCTGTAGTTGCGCAAAATAATGGCGAACTGCGCGATCTACGTGGATACGTAAAGCAACATCAGATTGTGCAGTAAAAATAGGAGATTTGCTATTCATGCGAATTAATCCGAAAAACAAATATCGCTTGGGTAAAGCGATATAAAAAGTGGTCTAAAATTGAAATGAACTCCGCTTTAGATCCTAAAACTGGAGTTCTAAAACTTAATCATTGCATTGAGCCAATAGCTTGACACATCTCAACGTTTTGGTCGAAAAATAAGCGTAACAATAGTTAAAGTTTTGTTACTGACCAAAATCAAAACAAAAAAATCTGCACGATACGCAATAAATTTTATAGCGCATTAGGCAAGACTGTATTTGTTGTGAAAAAGTAGCGAGGAGTTGCAGCACATAGCTTTCGTGGCGCGTATCATACCATTGTCTAAGCAAAAGTGAGCAAGAAAACTGCATTTTTTTTAACTTTTTTTAATTTTTTAATGCTTTCTATTCAGATTAAGGGCGAATTATTTCCAAACTATAGCGATCAAAGCTTTTACGATCGACAGGAAGCTCAAATTTGAATTTAAATGGACTGTTTTTCGGGATACGTTCAATATTGACCAGACTTTCAATCAGATACTCTTTGGCAGACAGGTTATAAGTCGCAACAACTTCACCGCGCTGTTCCAGATTGATTTTTAAAATCGGTAAAGCCAGGCTACGGTCATGGAAGTTGATCAGCTCACCGCTAAATTCAGTTTTCTTGTGACTGGTTGCCTTGATTTTGACTTTATTGACCTGAATCAGCGTGTAGTATTTTTCCAGATTGGAACAATTAAACACCTCGCATACATTGTTAAAGGCCAGACTCATGATATGACTATTTTTGATGTATTGCGGATTAAACCAGAAAAACTGGAACAGCAATACGCCAAATAGCATCAGGTTCAAGATGCTCCAGCCAATATAATACATTGGCCCACGGTATATCTGTTTTTCTGCCTGATCTTCCCAGTTCATGCTCGGCAGTACCGAGATAGGTTCGGTACTGAAATAGTTCAGATTGTTTAAATAGGTTTCCAGATCGATATTTGAATGTTCAACTTTCTGATCGAAAATATATAAAAGACTGTGCGTATTTTGCTGTTGATCGCGACCATATACAGGTGGGTTATATCGAGAATAGGTTTGATCCTGAGACGCTGAGGTAGTGACCGAGTTTTGGGCTTCGGCCACCAGATGCGATAAGGCATTAAATGAAGTGGTACATTTGGGACAGCAAACCATACCCTGCGCAATGGTGAGTTGAGCAACTGTGACCTTGTAGGTGGTGGAACAGGTAGGGCAATGGGTTCGTTTGTCACTCATAAACTATTTGTAGACTCATTCATTCTTATGGCGTTTACCCGAGATACGGCACCAGTGCTCGTCTCGTTTTTCTACGTCTAATATATCAAAATAATTTGAGTAAATGCTAGTAACATCAGCAACTTGCTCTTCGATAACTCCGGCAAGTGCGAACTGTCCCTCAGATTTAATTAAAGTTGCGAACTCAGGAGCCAACATCATTAGTGGCGCAGCCAAAATATTGGCAACAAATACGTCAGCCTTGGTAGTGCCGAGTTCATCTCTAAATTCTTCTGGCAGGCCGACATAAAGTTTGTCCAGTACACCATTCAGTTCAGCATTTTGCTGGGTGGCCAGAACTGCTTGTGGGTCAATATCAGTGGCATATGCTTTTTTAGCACCTAAGAGCAGGGCAGCTACCGCGAGAATGCCTGAACCACAGCCATAATCGATGACGATTTTGTCTTTAACGTCAATTTTGCCGAGCCATTGTAAGCACAAGAATGTAGAGGCGTGGTTCCCTGTACCGAATGCCAGACCCGGATCAAGCTTGATATTGACTGCATCGGCTTCAGGTGCTTGCATCCATTCTGGTACAATCCAGTATTTTTCAGCAATCTGGATTGGCTCATACGCATCCATCCAGGTGCGTTCCCAAGCCTGATCTTCAATGAATTCGTACTTGATCGGCGCTTCTGGCATTTGCGCACCAATAAAGGTTTCTAGTGCAGCAACGTCAATTTCTTCGCCTTCTTCCTGTGCATAAATACCAGTCACAATCACTTTATTCCAGAGTGGTGTTTCGCCTGGAAGTGGTTCCAGCAAATCCTGGTTTTCAGCATCATCCAGGGTCACACTCACTGCGCCTAGTGAGCTGAGTAATGTCTCAGTATAATCGACCTGAGCTTGTTCAACCGTAATATGAATTTGTAACCACTTCACAGAAATAACCTTTATACATTTTTCAAAAAGCTATTGTAACGGAAGTTCAGACACAACGCTGCTATCTTCTTGATGCATACCCAAAATAAAAAGGATGCCGAAGCACCCTGTATAAAGCTCTATAAAGACTTATGAAACCTTAGAGAGAAGAGGTGTTCTGTCTAATGGTGCAAAGCGGTTAAGAAGTAGACCAAAAATGGCAGCAAAAATATACATGAAGATTGAATAAACCGCGGCAGGCATGGCCACAGCAGTGCTGGACATCACGGTCAGGGCAATGGTCATGGCTAATGTGCTGTTGTGAATGCCGATTTCAAAGGCACTGGCCCGTGCCTGAGCGGTATCTATATTCATTAAGCGGGGGACAAAATAGCCGATGGTCAGGCTGAAAATACAGAACAATGCCGTGGCGACACCGACCTGAGTCAGATATTCGGCAATATTGGTGCGTTCACTATAGATGGCCCCGACAATAATCAGAATCAAGAATATGACTGCAAAAATACGCAGCGGTCTATTCAGTTTTTCAGTCAGGCGTGGTGCATGATGTCGAATCAGCATACCAATCGCGACAGGAATAATAATGATGCCAAACACCTGAAGAATTTTACCAAGCTGGAGTGTGATCTGCTGGCTGTCCTGCATAAAATGCATAATCGAAAAATTAACGATCAACGGTAAAGTTAAGGCTGCAATCACTGAATTAATCGCAGTCAGGGTGATGTTGAGTGCCAGATCACCTTTGAAAAGATAGCTAAACAGATTGGCCGTACTGCCGCCAGGTGAGGCAGCTAACAGCATCAGACCCACGGCAAGAAGTGGAGGCAGGGCCAAAACTTTACACAGGATAAATGCAATACCGACCAATAAGACCAGTTGGCAAAATAATGCGACTAAAACAGCTTTAGGATGTTGGGTGACCCGGGCGAAATCTTTGAGGGTAAGTTCGAGACCTAAACCCACCATAATAATCGCGAGCGCAAGCGGCAGTAAAATCGTAATAATGCCAGAATCCATCTGTCATGCTCCTTGTTAAAAATTATTTTAATACTTTTGCTTTTCTTGGGAAAAGCATACAGCTTTATCGCAGACTCAGCCAAATAAATTACAAATCCGATAAACGATTTTTATGGCGATAAGCGATATATTGGCGACTCATCATCACCCCGAAAATAGTCGCAAAACTATACATGACAATGGTGTAAATGCCGGCCGGAATCGCCATGGTGACATTGCCTAAGACCGAAATCGCAATGGTGATCGCAATCGCCGTATTATGAATGCCGATTTCAAAGGTACAGGCCCGTGCCATTTTTTCTGGAATACCCATCAGTAGCGGAATGCAATAACCAATAAACAGGCTGGAAAAACATAAAATCACAGTGGCTAAACCAATACTGGAAAAATATTCAAAGAGATTAAAACGATCTCTAAAAACGGCAAATATCAAGAGTATGCTTAAAAAACTAATTGAAACGAAGCGCATCGATTTGCTGACGGTAATGGATAAATGTGGAAATTTGGCTCGAAGCAGCATCCCGATGATCACGGGGATCAGGGTAATTAAAAACACCTGTATCACTTTTTCAACTGGAAATGTCACAGTCGAGTCGTGACTCATAAAGTATTGTAATGAGAGATTGATAATAAAGGGCAGGGTGAAAATAGAAATGATGGTATTGATGGCAGTCAGGGTGATATTCAGTGCGACATCGCCTTTATACAGATAGCTAAACAGGTTGGCGGTTGGGCCTCCTGGTGAAGCGGCCAGAAGCATTAAACCTACTGCGAGTAAAGGAGCTAAGTCCAGAATCAGGCAAATAAAGAAAGCAATACTGGTCAACAGCACGAGCTGTGTAAATAGGGCAATAAAAATGACTTTAGGATAGCGGCTTAAGCGCAGGAAATCCTTGATTTTTAATTCGAGTCCCAGCCCCATCATCATGATTGCCAAGGTAATAGGCAAAAAAAAGTTAAAAAACCCCGAATCCATGAAAAATCCCTTTTTATTATTGATTTTTAGATAGATTTTAAGTGTAGCGGAGCTGAATAAATAAGCAATATAAAACGGGCAAAATGTATTCACTTTGCCCGTCAAAGCTTTTACTTGAAATGTAAGCTATTTAGAGCTATGACAGCTTACATGCCTGGCTGAGTTTGCATTTGCGCATCAGGCGGAGTCTGCTGGTCATTCATTGGTTGCTGCATTTGCGGCTGGCTCATTTGTGGTTGCATTGGCTGACTGTGCATTTGGGATTGTCCCTGAGGGCGTGGCGGCATAAAGCCTAAAGCACATTTACCTTTGACTTCGGTTCCATTAATGGTGGCGGTGGTCGCGCTACTATTGCCACTACAGGTACTCATGAGTTCAGCTTCATCACCTTTGATTGAAGCATTTTTTGATGAAGCGAAAAACTGTGGCTCACAGGTTCCATTCCAGATAATGCCTCGATGAGCAAAACTGACTTGAGCACCTTGGGTTTTGCCTTTACAAACCTGTTGATACTTTTGCGCATTATAAGTGGTTTCGACCTTATCATTTGCTGAGGCTGCAAATGGCGCAAAACATAAACCACACAGAACAGTTGAGAGAAAAATATTCTTATTCATCAGTTATACCTTTGTTTGTAATGTAAGCAGTATATAGCTTAAAAAATACTCAAAATTAAACAGTGTAAATCGAGTAATTTTCTGAACTTATATGTTTAATTTATATAGTCCCTCTGCAAAGTTAAATTACAGTGCTTGATTCTTGTACAGGATGACTCATTTTTTATCTCAGGATAAATTCGACTGAATCTGTCTACTTTAGAATGAAATTTGCTATAATACTCAGCTATCCTTTTTTATCTCTCAATTACCACTATGCATTATCCTAAAGTATACGATGTCATTGTTATCGGTGGCGGTCACGCCGGTACAGAAGCAGCTCTGGCTGCAGCGCGTATGGGTCGACAGACTTTACTCTTAACTCATAACATTGAGACTTTAGGGCAGATGAGCTGTAACCCGGCCATCGGTGGTATTGGTAAATCGCACTTGGTGCGTGAAATTGATGCCTTGGGCGGTGCAATGGCACTGGCTGCCGACAAAGGCGGTATTCAGTTCCGTATTTTGAACTCGCGTAAAGGTGCAGCAGTTCGTGCAACACGTGCGCAGGCAGACCGTGTCCGTTTTAAAGCGGCAATTCGTGAAACCTTAGAGAATCAGGCGAACTTGGATATTTTCCAGCAAGCGGCTGATGACCTGATTGTTGAAGGCGATACCGTCAAAGGTGTGGTTACCCAAATGGGCATTCGTTTTGATGCCAAAACTGTGGTGTTGACTGCGGGTACATTCTTGGGCGGCGTAATTCACGTTGGTCTGGAAAAATCCAGTGGTGGTCGTGCCGGTGATCCGCCATCGATTTCATTGGCAGCACGTTTGCGCGAATTGAATTTACCTGTGGGGCGTTTAAAAACCGGTACACCACCGCGTATCGATGCACGTTCGGTCGACTTTTCTGTAATGACACCGCAGCCGGGTGATTTTCCATCTCCGACCATGTCGTTTATGGGCGATGCGTCTATGCATCCGGAACAGGTGAACTGCTATATCACCCATACCAATGAACGTACGCATGAGATTATTCGCGGTGGTCTAGATCGCTCACCAATGTATACCGGTAAAATTGAAGGTGTAGGGCCGCGTTATTGCCCATCAATTGAAGACAAGATTCACCGTTTTGCCGATAAAGACTCGCATCAAGTATTCTTGGAACCGGAAGGTCTGGATACGCACGAGCTTTATCCAAATGGTATTTCAACTTCATTGCCATTTGATGTGCAGTTTGAGTTGGTTCGCTCAATCCGTGGTATGGAAAATGCGCATATTTTGCGTCCGGGCTACGCCATTGAATACGACTATTTCAACCCGCAAGCGTTGAAATTTACCCTTGAAACCAAAGCGATTAATAACCTGTATTTCGCTGGTCAAATTAATGGAACCACTGGTTATGAAGAAGCAGGTGCACAAGGTTTGCTGGCAGGTTTAAATGCTGCACGTCGTGCCTGGGATCAAGAGCAGTGGACACCAAAACGCGATGAAGCCTATATGGGTGTATTGGTAGATGACCTGATTACGTTAGGCACCAAAGAACCGTACCGTATGTTTACCTCACGTGCTGAATATCGTTTGATGTTACGTGAAGACAATGCCGACCAGCGTTTAACTGCGATCGGTCGTGAATTGGGTCTGGTCGATGATGCACGTTGGGCGGTTTACTGCGAAAAAATGGAAGCAGTTGAAAAAGAAACCGGTCGTTTGCAGCATCTTTGGGCGGCGCCAAACAATCCGATGGGCAAGAAATTCGTTGAGATGACTGGCGCAGATTTATCTAAAGAATGTTCAGCGATCGATCTTTTGAAACGTCCAAATATTTCATTTGCACAAATTGCCGAGTTAACCGGTTCTGATGTGTCTGCGCAGGTCGGTGATCAGATTGAAATCGCAGTGAAATATGCGGGTTATATCAACCGTCAGCATGAAGATGTGGCACAAATGAAACGTCTTGAGGAAACCCGTATTCCAGGCGACTTCGATTATGACATCGTGTCAGGTCTGTCGCGTGAAATCACGTTGAAACTGAAGGATGTACGTCCTGAAACATTGGCGCAAGCCAGCCGTATTCCGGGTGTGACGCCTGCGGCTGTTCAATTGGTGATGATTACGATTCGTAAGAATGCACAAACGAAAAAATCTGCTTAAGAATACAGTGTGAAAAAGCCCGCGCAATGCGGGCTTTTTATCGGCTGATATTTTTGTATAAGTCTCGGCTATCATTCAATTATAAATAACTACTATTTAACTAAATGCCTTATTTATAAAGATAATAAAAATTATTAAGATGTAAAAAGTCTATAAATTTTAACTTTTAGGTCTAATGGAAAGGGTGTTGAGCCAAGTTGATGAACTTAAATCCGACTATTGTCGTGGTATTTCTCTGACCAGATTAGGATAAGAATAGGGGGAATAGGATCGTCAGGCTATCAAACGATTTATAGGTTATTGATGGAGATCAATCATGATACAGCCTTATAGTGAAAAATTACGAAAAATATTGACGATTTTCTTGTGCTTTTGGGTGGCATTTTTTGAGGGTTTCGATCTTCAGGCTCCTGGAATTGCAGCAAAAGGAATTGCGGCAAGCTTTGCTTTAGATCAGGTTCAGATGGGCTATGTGTTTAGTCTGGGCGTCTTTGGAATGCTCTTTGGTGCATTCTTTGGCGGACGTATCGCGGATTATTTGGGACAAAAGAAAGTCCTGATGTTGTCTGTGGCTATTTTTGGTGTGTTCATGTCGCTGACTGCAATTGCACCGAGCATCGAGGTTTTATATGCTGCGCGTTTCTTGACCGGTTTGGGTCTGGGTGCTGCAATGCCGACCATGATTTCCGTGGTTGGAGATGAAGCAACTGAAGCCAATCGCGGTAAGCTCAATAGCTTGATGTATTGTGGCCTGCCTGTTGGTGCTATTTTTGTCGCCGGTTTGGCTATGCTGCTTCCAGATATTCAATGGCAGACTTTATTTTTAATTGGTGGTTTAACGCCTTTAGCGCTTCTCCCTTTTATGGGCTTTATTCTTAAAGATCAACCTAAAGCAGCGGTAGCGCAAAAAAGATCTGGCGAAGCTGTACCGGGCATGGTCGAGGTTTTGTTCAAGCAGCAACAGTATAAAAATACAGTGCCGCTTTGGGTAGGTTTCTTCTTCACCCTGATGATCAACTATATTTTGATTAGCTGGTTGCCTAATTTGCTGATGGAACAAGGCCTGGAAAGACAGCAGGCTTTTCTGGTGATGCTGGTGTTTCAGGTGGGTGCAGTGATTGGAACCTTGGGTTTGGGGTATTTGTTAGATCGTTTAAAACTATGGCAAATGGCTGTCATTATTTATAGTGGTTTATTTGTTGCGCTGGTATTGTTGTTCACTACCACCTCAATTCCGCTATTAATTTTGGCCGGAGTAATGGGCGGGATCTTCTCTACAGGTGGTCAGTCTATTCTTTATGGCATTTCACCGATTTTTTATTCAGGTGCAGGAAAAGTCACAGGTGTGGGTAGCGCGATTTCTTTGGGGCGTTTAGGTGCCATGACTGGTCCGCTTTTAACCGGAAAAATTCTAGCATTAGGCTTGGGAACCACAGGTATTCTTATGGCAAGTTTGCCAGCTGTCGTGGTGTCGGCAGTAGCGGTGACAGCATTGTCTCGCTATAAAGCAGCGCATAAATAAGCCAATCCTCCATCATCAGATGAAAAAAAGGAATCTCAGGATTCCTTTTTTATTGCTTGGTGTTTTATTTAGCGAAGCCCATAGCAGAAATTTGTTAAAATATGGGTATAGTAAACAGATTGATCTTGATATGCCTTACCAACTGATCCAACTCGATATTCAGGCCACCGATAATATTGCCTGTCCACATTGCCAGCAGAGCATTATTGACTGGACTGAAGAACAATATGTGCAGCCGTGTGAGCATACGCTCTTTATTGCAATGGATATTGGCTTTGAATATATGACCGATGAATTTGAGCATAGCATGCCGCGTTCGGTAGATGATCTGCATGCCAATGACGATCAGGTGAATATGTTTGATGAAATTACCGCCAGTACTTATTCAGACTATCTGATCTTAAAGTCAGACTTGGGCGCAGCAGGTTATTCGCGTTATATCGGCTTGACTGTTTAACTCATCTCAGTATAAAAAAGCACCCGAAGGTACTTTTATAGATCTTGGACTTTCGATTTCTTCTTCTACCTCATCATCGGCCGTATCCATACCGAGTTCTTTGAGCTTGCGGGTCAGCGTGTTACGGCCCCAGCCCAAAAGTTCAGCTGCATGACGTTTGCGACCACGGGTTTGTTGTAATGCAGCATTAATCAGGGTGCGCTCAAACATCGGTGTAGCGACATCCAAAAGTTTCATCTCGCCATTTTTGAGTTTTTGCATGGCCCATTGACCCAGCAATTCATCCCAGTGCTGTGGACCCACTTGGTTTAAGTTTGGAATTGGTGAGCCTAAATCTAAATCTTGAATTGGGATTTGTTTCAGCTCAGGTGGTAGGTCTTCTGGATAGACTTCACGACCTGTGATCATCACGGTCAGCCAGCGACAGGTATTTTCAAGTTGACGCACATTACCTTGCCACGGCAGTTTTTGCATATATTCCTGGGTTTCAGGACGCAAAATTTTGGGATTAACGCCGAGTTCTTTACCAGCACGTGCCAGGAAGTGCTGCGCCAGCATCGGAATGTCTTCACTGCGATGTGCCAGTTTTGGAATGTGAATCCGAATCACATTCAGGCGGTGATACAAGTCTTCACGGAAACGGCCGTCATGTACCAGTTTTTCCAGATCCTGATGTGTCGCTGCCACGATACGCACATCGACCTTAACTGGAATATGACCGCCAACACGGTAGAACTCGCCATCGGCCAAAACACGCAATAAACGGGTTTGGGTTTCAAAAGGCATGTCGCCAATTTCATCCAGAAACAGCGTGCCGCCGTTGGCCTGTTCAAAACGACCTTGACGCTGGGTATTGGCACCGGTAAATGCACCTTTTTCGTGACCAAAAAGTTCGGTTTCGATCAGGTCTTTTGGAATAGCTGCCATATTGAGGGCAATAAAGGGCTTTGCACTACGCGGTGAATGGCGGTGCAAGGCATGTGCCACCAATTCTTTCCCTGTACCGGACTCACCATTAATGAGTACAGTAATATGCGATTGCGCTAAACGGCCGATGGCGCGAAACACTTCCTGCATGGCGGGAGATTCACCGATAATTTCAGTCGATTGAATCGGCGGGGCAACTTTTGCTGATTCTTGTTGTTGCAGCTTGGTAATATGCAAAATCGCACGATTGACCAGTGCCAGCGCTTCATCAATATCAAAAGGCTTTGGCAGATATTCAAAAGCACCAGTTTGATAACTTGATACAGCAGACTCTAGGTCTGAGTGCGCCGTCATGATAATCACAGGCAGGTCAGGATAATTGTGTTTGACCTTACCCAAGAAGGTGAGTCCATCAATCCCCGGCATACGGATATCGGTCAGAATCACATCTGGTGCATCAACACTGAGTTGATCTAGTGCGGATTGTGCTTCTTCAAAGCTGGTCACGTCCAAGCCTTCTTCTTTAAAGGTTTTTTCCAGTACCCAGCGCATGGCACGATCGTCATCAATCACCCATATTTTATTTCGCGACATGATTCGACTCCCAAGGTAAATATAAGCTAAACACGGTTTTTCCAGCCACGGACTGACATTCAATCATGCCGTTATGCTGATGAATAATATTTTGAGCAATACTGAGACCCAGTCCGGTACCTTTGGCGCGACTGGTGACCAGTGGATAAAACACAGATTCGATAATGTCTTCGGGGACCCCAGGGCCATTGTCTTCAATATCAATGCGTACCACAGAGCGATGAATTGCCCCGTTAATGGTAAATAGGCGCTGAATCCGGGTTCTTAAAACCAGTTCAGGCTGGTGATCGACAAAAAACTCTTTGTTCTCGGTCATGGCCTGTACTGCATTGGCGCAAATATTCAAGATCACCTGAATCAGTTGATCACGGTCTGCCAGCACTTCAGGTAAGGACAGGTCATAATCCCGAATAATCTTGATTTTCTTTTTGCTTTGATTGGCGATGAGTGAGCGCACCCGCTCAAGTGGCTCATGTACATTTACCAGCTCATAGCTTGGCAGTTGGCGTGAACCGAGCATGGTGTCGGCCAGATTTCGGAGTCGATCGACTTCACTAATAATAATATCGGTAAATTCTTTGTATTGTGGATCATTCAGACTGCGAGCCAGAAGTTGTGTTGCCCCCCGAATTCCGCCGAGTGGGTTCTTGATTTCGTGCGCGACACCGCGAATCAGCTGGCGAGCCACTTGATGTTGCTGAATCAGGTTTTCTTCACGCGAAATTTTAAGCATACGGTCACGAGGATTGAGCTCGATTAACAACAGTGGGTGATAGGGCTTACCCAGATTTAGTTGAGAAACCGTGTAATCGACATGAATGTCCTTAAAGTTGACAATCAGTGTGGCTTCACGGCGCGTATAAGGTTGGCCTGTAGTTAAAGTGTTGTTCAGCGCTTCTTCAGTATTAAACTCATCGGTCGGATGTTGCAGAAGACCCAGTGCCGGACTTCCACTGGCGCGAAATAAGCTCACATCAAATAAGGCTTCGCAGGCAGAGTTGAGATAATAAATATTAAGATCGCGGTCTACCAATAAGATACACGTGGTCATATTGTCCACTAAAACACGATAGTCGATCGGAATAAGCTGATCCATTCGCGGTTTTTTTCCTGTATTAAAATGGCGCAATGGCATCTTCATAAAGCAATTTAATCAATTTTAAGTTCTGATTTGATGCAAGATGCACGCCAACTTTTATGACTAAAGCTTATTTATTGCGATGAAATGCAGAAATGTGCCACAGCGACACAATTCATCTTAGGTATAGCGGATTAAATTGAGGCTGTAAATCTAAAATGTTCTATTTTGGTGCGCGCGCAAATATGTTGTATATTTTATGGCGTTATTTTAGTGCATGATGCAAAGAGTCAGGTTTTCAACTATTTTTATGATGCGAAAAGACATACAATACGCGCATTCTAGTAGAGCGAAAATTCATGAAGTCCCCCAAAGTCGGTTTTGTATCTTTAGGTTGTCCTAAGGCATTGGTAGATTCTGAACGTATTTTAACCCAGTTAAAGACTGAAGGTTATGACGTCGCTTCGGATTATGACGGTGCTGATTTAGTTGTAGTAAATACCTGTGGTTTCATTGAATCCGCAGTGCAAGAATCGCTAGACGCGATTGGTGAGGCGATGAGCGCGAATGGTCGCGTCATCGTAACAGGCTGTCTAGGTAAAGACGAAGACAAGATTCGCCAGATGCATCCGAATGTCCTGAAAGTGACAGGTGCAGCGGCATATAAAGATGTTATGGATGCGGTTCATCAATACGTGCCTGAACCGCCAAAACACAATCCATTTATTGATTTAGTTCCAGAGCAAGGTATCCGCCTAACACCTAAACATTATGCCTATTTGAAAATATCGGAAGGCTGCAACCATCGTTGTACTTTCTGTATTATTCCAAGCATGCGTGGTGATTTGGTCTCCCGTCCAGTTGGTTCTGTGCTTGAAGAAGCCGCAGCGCTGAAACGTGCCGGTGTTAAAGAAGTACTCGTTATCTCCCAGGATACTTCTGCTTACGGTCTGGACACCAAATACAAGCTGGATTTCTGGAACGGCCAGCCGGTGAAAACCAAATTCTATGACATGTGTGAAGCACTCGGTCAGTTGGGAATCTGGGTGCGTTTGCACTATGTTTATCCATATCCGCATGTCGATGCCGTGATTGACCTGATGGCTCAAGGCAAAATCCTGCCTTATCTGGATATTCCATTTCAGCATGCGAGTCCAAAAATTCTCAAGCTGATGAAACGTCCTGCGCACAGTGAAAACACACTGGAGCGATTGAATATCTGGCGTGAAAAATGTCCTGATCTGGTTATCCGTTCAACATTTGTGGTGGGCTTCCCGGGTGAAACCGAAGAAGACTTCCAGATGCTGCTCGATTGGCTGAAACAAGCTCAATTGGATCGTGTAGGTTGCTTTACCTATTCACCAGTTGAAGGTGCGACAGCAAACGATTTGCCAGACCACGTTCCTGAAGAAATTAAACAAGAGCGTTATGAGCGTTTCATGCAGGTTCAGCAAGAAATCTCGGCAGCCAAACTCCAAAAACGTATTGGTCAGACCATGACCGTGCTGGTAGATGATCTGGAAGAAGAATTCCCGGTGGCAGTTGCGCGTTCTTATGCAGATGCACCTGAAATTGATGGCAATGTTTTTGTGGAAGATATCGATAAAAGCGTCATTAAGGCAGGGGATTTGCTTGAAGTCGAGATTACCGATGCAGACGAGTACGATCTGTATGCAAAACTCATTTCAGTCAAATCTGCTTAAAATTTTGAATTAAAAAAATTTAAATTGAATACTTTGGAGTTTGATGATGTTGGATTCTAAAAAGCCACGCTTTGGTCGCATTCTGTTAAAGCTTTCTGGTGAAGCGCTGGCAGGCAATAAAGACATGGGAATCGATGCACAAGTGCTCGACCAGATGTCGCTTTCTATTGCGCACCTTGTGGGTTTAGGCGTACAAGTAGGTATCGTGGTCGGTGGTGGTAACCTGTACCGCGGTAGCCAGCTGCAAAAAGACGGTCTGGTTGGCCGGGTCACTGGTGATCAGATGGGTATGCTGGCAACCGTGATGAACGGTCTGGCACTACGCGACGCTTTGGTGCGCCGTAATATTAAAACCCGTTTGATGTCTGCACTGCCAATTGGTGCAGTGGTTGAGTCTTACTCGAGCCGTGATGCGATCCGTCACCTGACTCAGGGTGAAGTGTGTGTATTCGTGGCAGGTACAGGTAATCCATTCTTTACCACAGATACCGCAGCATGTTTGCGTGGTATTGAAATCGAATCAGATTTGATTTTGAAAGCCACTAAAGTCGATGGCGTATATAACAAAGATCCAAGCAAATATGACGATGCGGTTAAATATGACACTTTAACCTTTGATCAGGTGCTGGATGAAAAACTGGGTGTCATGGACTTAACTGCGATCTGTTTGTGTCGTGACCATAATGTGCCGCTACAAGTATTCGATATGAATAAATCTGGCGCATTACTTTCAGTGGTGATGGGCGAAAAAGAAGGGACTCACGTTACCAATTAATGACGTGAGCACCAAAGCACTTTATACTACGCGCTAATTTAGCAATTAACTTTTTTAGAATTAAGTAAGGAAGATCATATGATTAACGATCTTAAAAAAGACAGCGAAGACCGTATGAACAAAACTCTAGAATCTCTAGAGCATGGTTTTGCAAAAGTTCGTACCGGTCGCGCGCATCCATCTATTTTAAATAATGTGATGGTTTCTTACTATGGTTCAGACGTTCCATTGAACCAGGTGGCAAACGTTGGTGTTGAAGATTCACGCACCCTGTTGGTTCAACCATTTGAACGTTCAATGGTGGCTGCAATTGATAAAGCGATTCGTGAATCTGACTTGGGTCTTAACCCGATTTCAGCAGATGCGATCCGTGTACCTATGGCAGCACTCACTGAAGAAACACGTCGTGACATGCAGAAAGTTGCCCGTACTGAAGCAGAAAATGCGAAAGTGGCAATTCGTAACATTCGCCGTGATGTATTGGGTGATATCAAAGCTTTATTGAAAGAAAAAGAAATTTCTGAAGATGAAGAACGTCGTGCTGCTGATGAAATCCAGAAAATTACCGACAAATTTGTTGCTGAAGTTGACAAACGCTTGGCTGCGAAAGAAGCTGAATTGATGAAGGTCTAATTCATCGATGACCGCTGCTGAAGAAAACCCCTGTCTTCCGAAACATGTTGCCATCATTATGGATGGCAACAATCGTTTCGCCAAAAAAAATCAGATGCAGAAAGGTGATGGACACCGTGAAGGAAAAACGGTTCTGGATCCGATTGTAGAACACTGTAGAAAAAGAAATATCCAGGCTTTAACTGTTTTTGCCTTTTCCAGTGAAAACTGGAATCGTCCACAGTTTGAAGTCGAATTGCTCATGAAACTCCTGCTTGACACGATTCATGAGCAACTCCCCCGCATGGAAAAATTCAATATTGCCTTACGTTTTATCGGTGATCGCAGCCGTTTGTCCGCTGAATTGCAGGGACTCATGTTGCAAGCCGAACAAAGGACTGCTAATTTCAATAGTATGACACTCACTATTGCAATCAGTTATGGCGGTATGTGGGATATGGCACAAGCTGCAAAGCAAATTGCCAGTGATGTTTTAACAAATAAATTAGATCTTGATGCAATTGATACTGATGTATTTGGTCAATATGTCAGCCTCGGTGACTTACCAGCAGTTGATCTGCTGATTCGTACTGGCGGAGATTTCCGTCTGTCGAATTTTCTGTTATGGCAGGCAGCCTATGCAGAGCTTTATTTCACTGAGACGCTGTGGCCAGAATTTACCGTTGAAGAACTTGATGATGCACTTGCCGTATTTGGTGGGCGTGAACGTCGTTTCGGTAAAACATCAGAGCAGGTTCATCAGGAAAAACTTGAGAATTAATACATGTTTGAGCGGATTATAACCGCATTGGTGTTGGTAGCAGTTGTACTGAGCTGTATGTTTGCTACTGAATCACATTATCCAATGTTTGTATTGATGGTTCTTGCTGCCGGGGTTGCCGGTTATGAGTGGTTTAAACTCATGCCGCGAAAATTTAAGCAGGTCATCAAGCCCGTTGCATGGGGATATGGGGTGCTGACCGCGGCTCTATCAGCATTGGCATTGTATTTTGCTGAAGTCGCTTTGTTGTTATGGGTGGCTTCTATTATTACCTGGTTACTCAGTATTTACTGGGTCAAGTCTTATCCTGAGTATGACGGCTGGTACAATACAAGCCTAAATGGCATTGGTGTAGTGCTGATTTCTGCTGCTGTCACCGCAATTTTCTCGGTTTGGCAAAGTTCACCGTGGTGGTTGATGTACCTGTTTTTACTGGTATGGGGCGCAGACAGCGGTGCGTATTTTGTCGGCCGTAAATTCGGTAGGAAAAAGCTTGCACCAAATGTCAGCCCAAACAAATCTGTAGAAGGGCTGTATGGTGGTGTGATCACCTCAATGCTGATTGTGATTGCAGTTGCTTTGCTTTATCTGGAGATGACCTGGCCAGAACTTATTTTATTCCTGACCTTATCGGTGATCACGGTCTTCAGTTCAGTACTGGGAGATCTGTTTGAATCCATGATCAAACGACGTGCCGGTATTAAAGACTCGGGCCGTATTTTACCGGGTCATGGCGGGGTGCTGGATCGTATTGATTCTTTGCTTGCTGCAGCTCCAATCTTTGCGGCAGGTATTGCTGTTCTAAAACTTATTGGTGTAGATTTATAAATGTCACAAGCGGTTTGTATACTGGGTGCTACAGGTTCTATTGGTCAAAGTACTTTAAAAATCTTGCAGCGACATCCTGAAGCGTACTCGGTTTTTGCTGTAACCGCGCAAAGTCGTATTGCTGAACTGGTCAAGATTTGCCAGCAATACCGCCCTAAAGTGGCGGTGGTGCCTGCGGCAAAAGTGGATGAGTTTTCAAAACTCCTTCAGCAACATGGTCTGGCTGATATTGAAATTCTGCAAGATGAAGCCGGTTTAATTGCTGTGGCTGAACATGCGGATGTCGATATTGTCATGGCTGCCATTGTCGGTGCTGCCGGATTGTTGCCGACACTGGCTGCAGTAAAAGCAGGCAAGCGCGTACTGCTGGCCAATAAGGAAGCTTTGGTGATGTCCGGTGACCTCATGATGCAGGCTGCACGCGATCATGGTGCATTGTTGCTTCCGGTGGATTCCGAACACAATGCGATTTTCCAGTGTTTACCACAGCACTATTTTGAGGCAGAGCGTCATGGCAAGCCCAAGCTGGGTGTCTCGCAAATTTTGTTAACTGCATCTGGTGGGCCGTTTCTTAATCATAGTCTACAACAGCTTGAAGATGTGACGCCTGCACAGGCCTGCAAGCATCCCAACTGGTCAATGGGCCAAAAAATTTCGGTCGATTCAGCGACTTTAATGAATAAAGGTCTGGAATTGATCGAAGCCTGTCATTTGTTTGCAGTTCAAGAACAATTTGTTACAGTCGTGGTGCATCCACAGAGTATTATTCACTCCATGGTTCAATATGTAGATGGTTCAACTTTGGCACAAATGGGTAATCCGGATATGGGCACACCTATTGCACATGCATTGGCATGGCCTGAGCGAATCAGTACGCATGTACCAGCCTTAGATCTGTTTATGCACTCGCAGCTTAACTTTCAGGAACCGGATGTGATTCGTTTTCCTGCATTAAAGTTGGCGCGTCAGGCGATGCAGAGTGGCGGGATTGCACCCACGATTTTAAATGCGGCCAATGAAATTGCAGTTGACGCATTTTTACATCAGCAAATTAGGTTTACCCAAATTCCTCAAGTGGTTGAGCATGTCCTGAATCAGATGGACAATCAGCCGGCAAATGATCTGGAGGCTATCTTGCAGGCAGATCAAATGGCACGAGGTTTATCACAGCAGTATGTTGTGAATAAAGGAAGTTAAGACATGAACGCCTTGTTTATTATTGCAGCCGCAATCCTGTTACTCGGTCCCTTAATTGCGATTCATGAGTTTGGTCACTATATTGTGGCGCGTAAACTGGGCGTTAAAGTGTTGGTCTATTCGATTGGTTTTGGACCAACGCTGTTAAAGTGGACCTCAAAAAAATCCGGCATTCAATATCAGCTATCCGCCTTACCTTTAGGCGGTTACGTGAAAATGCTGGATGAACGTGAAGGCAATGTTGCTGAACAAGACTTGCCCAAAGCATTTAACCGTCAGCATCCCTGGAAACGGATTGCCATTGTGGCAGCGGGACCATTGATCAACCTCATTCTTGCGGTGCTGTTATTCTGGGTGCTGTTTTTACCGGCACAAGAGCAGCTGAATACCCGGGTCGGTAAAGTTTTACCAGATACGCCGGCTGCAACAGTACAAATGCAGCCGGGTGACAAAATTGTTGCTGTGGACGGGACTCCAGTCGAAACCTGGGAAAAACTGAGTTATGCGCTGGTGGATCGTGTGGGTGAAACCGGCGTAGTGTCTATTCAGGCAGAACGTGCCGGGGAAAACAAGCTGTTCCAGTTACCGATTCGGGACTATTTAAAAGACCAGAGTCAATCTCCGTTAGACAGTCTGGGCTTCTTGCCTTATCGACCGGAAATTCCGGCTGTGATTAGCAAGCTGACTGAAGATGGTGCAGCAATTCGCCAAGGCCTGAAGCAAGGTGACAAAATTCTGGCCATTGATGGTGTCCAGATGAAAGACTGGTTTGATGTGGTACAAATCGTACAGGCATCACCAGAAAAGTTATTGAAGATGGATGTATTGCGCGAAAACCAGGTGGTGCAACTTGAAGTGATGCCACAGGGCAAGCGTGACAATATGGGTAATGTCACGGGTATGCTCGGTGTACAAAGTGATCCGGGTAAAATCTCGATTCCCGCAGAATATAAGCAGACCATTCACTACAATCCAGCTGAAGCACTGGTGATGGCATTTGATAAAACTGCGCACTTATCTTCGATGATTCTGAACTCGATTGTCAAAATGGTACGTGGCATGATTGGACTGGATAACTTATCTGGACCGATCACCATTGCCAAAGTCGCAGGACAAAGCGCGGAAATGGGTTGGGAAACTTTTATTTCCTTTATGGCGCTAATGAGTGTAAGTTTAGGAATATTAAATCTACTGCCGATTCCAATGCTTGATGGCGGACATCTGGTTTACTATTTTGTTGAATTAATTCGTGGTAAACCTGTTTCCGAACAAATACAATTGGTTGGACTGAAAATTGGTATGGTACTGCTCGGCAGTATGATGCTTCTGGCATTATTTAATGATTTTATGCGTTTATAACAACGTAGATGGAATAAATTAACAGCGGAAAAGACTGGCATGCAGCACACACATTTATTTATGCCTCTGGCACTCGTTAGTGCAATGGCAGTAGCACAACAAGTATATGCAGCAGATGAATTCATTGTACAAGATATAAAATTTGATGGATTAGTGCGTTTAACTCCTGAGAATGTATATGGCCTCGTGCCAATTAACAGTGGTGATCGGGTCAATGATCCGGTCATTGCCAATGCAATTCGCAGTTTATATGCATCAGGCTTATTTGATGACATCAAAGCTGTTCAGCAAGGCAATACTCTAGTTTTTCAGGTGGTAGAGCGCCCAGTCATTTCGAAAATCGAACTGAAAGGCAATAAGCTGATTCCAAAGGAAGCACTTGAAGATGGCCTGAAAAAAATGGGTCTGGCTGAAGGTGAAGTGCTGAAAAAATCTGCTTTACAGACAGTCGAAACCGAGCTTGAACAGCAATACATGCAGCAAGGTCGCTATGATGCAGATGTTACCGTCACGACGACAGCAAGACCGAATAACCGAGTTGAATTGCTGATTGATTTTATTGAAGGTAAAGCCGCAAAAGTTTTTGATATCAATATCATTGGCAATACTGTTTTCAAAGAATCAGATATTAAGCAGGCATTTGCTGTTAAAGAAAGTAGCTGGAACTCGGTGATTTCACGTAATGACCGTTATGCACGTGAAAAAATGGCTGCAAGCCTTGAAGCATTGCGTGCTATGTATCTGAACCAAGGTTATATTAACTTTAATATTACCAATTCCAGTTTGAACTTGAGTGAAGATAAAAAGAATGTCTTTATTGAAGTGTCTGTAGATGAAGGCGAGCAATTTAAATTTGGTCAAACCAAATATTTAGGTGATGCACTTTATCAGACTGAAGAATTGCAAGCCTTACAGCTGTTTAAAGAAGGTGAAACTTATTCGCAAGAAAAAGTAAATGTGGTTAAGCAGCTATTACAGCGTAAATATGGTAATGCTGGTTATTATTATGCAGAAGTGAATATTGTTCCTCAAATTAATAATGAAACCAAACAGGTTGATTTAAATTACTACATTAACCCAGGTCAGCAAGTTACAGTACGACGTATTAATTTTACCGGTAATACCAAAACTGCAGATGAAGTATTGCGTCGTGAAATGCGCCAGATGGAAGGTGCTTTAGCCAGTAATGAAAAAATTGACTTGTCTAAAGTCCGTCTGGAACGTACCGGGTTCTTTAAAACAGTCGATATCAAGCCTGCACGTATTCCGGGTTCACCGGATCAGGTCGATCTAAATGTCGCAGTAGAAGAACAGCATTCAGGTACCAGTACCTTGGCAGTGGGTTTCTCGCAAAGTGGCGGTGTGACGTTCCAGGCAGGTTTAAGTCAAACCAACTTCCTGGGCACTGGTAATAGTGTATCGATCGACTTGTCGCGTTCTGAAACCCAAGATTATTATAACCTGAGTGTGATGGACCCGTACTTTACCATTGATGGTGTACGTCGCGGTTATAACCTTTACTATCGTAAGACCAAACTCGATGATGACTATAACGTCAACAACTATGTGACAGACAGTCTAGGTGGCGGAATTAACTTCGGTTATCCAATTGATGAAAACCAGAGTGTTAGCTTAGGTCTAACGGTTGACCAGACTGATGTAACGACCGGACCTTATGTCTCTACTTATGTTGCGGATTATCTAGAACGAAATGGCGGTAGAGAGACACGAAGTGGTGAATATTGTCCGGCTCAAATTGAGACACAAACAGGTAATTGTGTAGATGCTGAGGGTAATCCAGTTAGTACAACTACGTATGGTCAAGAGTTTAAAGGTGAGTTCTTTACCTATAACCTGAATTTAGGCTGGTCATATAATACTTTAAACCGTCCAATGTTCCCGACACGGGGTATGTCACATCGAGTGAATGGTGAAATTGCATTACCAGGCAGTGATGTTGAATACCAGAAGCTGACTTATGATGCTCAGGCCTTCTTCCCATTAGGTAAAGACTTTGTGCTGCGCGGTTATGGTAAGTTAGGCTATGGTAATGACCTGCCGTTCTATAAGAACTTCTATGCCGGTGGTTTTGGTTCAGTACGTGGTTTTGAAAATAGTACCTTAGGACCTAAATATCCGGGCGTGTATTTCTCTGATATTGGTCAAAACGATCCGTCTCCGGAAGAAGTGGGTGGTAATGCATTAGTTCAGTTTGGTACTGAACTGGTACTGCCTGTACCATTTAAAGGCGATTGGGCACGTCAGGTTCGTCCGGTCATCTTTGCCGAAGGTGCTCAAGTTTTTGATACTCAGTGTGATGTGTCAAGTGAAAACATTTTCGTAAATGGTGCTTCAGTAAATGGAAAACAATACTGTAAAGACAACTTCGGTTTCGATGCAGACAATATGCGTTATAGCGTCGGTGCGGGTTTCACCTGGATTACCATGATTGGACCATTGTCACTGAGCTATGCTTATCCGTTGAATAAGAAAGACGGTGATGAAACTAAAAATATCCAGTTCGAAATTGGCCGTACTTTCTAAGATTATTAGCTAATCCTGAATATAGATTTTGCTCATGAAGTTGCGAGGCTTTATGAGCAAATTTTTTTGAATGAGTAAGAATATGAAAAAAATGATCATGGCGATGAGCCTGGCTTTGGCAAGTGTTGCACCTTTGACTCAAGCAGCTGGTATTGGTGTGATTGACTTGGAGCGTGTAGTCGAAGGCAGTACTTATCTGAAACAGCAAAACACGGCATTTCAGCAAAAAATTCAGCCACAAACCAGCAAGATTGAACAACTCAGTAAAGAGCTGGAAGCTTTGCAGCAACGTGCTCAGTCTAATACCAAACTGAGCGATGCTGAAAAGCAGAAGATGTCTACGCAATATCAGGCCAAATTTCAGGAATTGAATCAGTTGCAACAATCTGTGCAGAATAATGTTCAAAGTTCGATTCAGCAGATTCGGACGGTATTTGATGCACGTGTAAAGCAAATTGCTGAACAATTGCGTAAAGAAAATAACCTGGATGTGGTTTTAAATAAAAATTCAGCACTTGCTTATGATGCTAAATATGATTTAACTGATAAAATGATTCAAAAGGTTAATGCAATTAAGTAATCAATGAATCATCAACAGCTTCAGTTAGCTGACCTTGCTCGCCTGGTTCAAGGCGAGTGCGTAGGTCAGGCAGATTTGCGTTTGAGCGCTTTGGCCAGTCTTGAGCATGCGACATCGCAAGATTTGGCATTCGTCAATGCAGACAAGTATGTAGAGCAAGCCAATCAAAGTCGGGCAGCTGCTTTAATTGTCACGGCTGAACTGAAACAACAAATAACGTCACATCAAAACTTTATTGTTGTTGCAAATCCTTATCTGGCTTTTGCGATCCTGACCCATGTATTTGAGAAAAAAAATACCCAGCGTGGTATCGAAAGTACTGCTCAAATTCATCCTTCAGCGATCATCGCCGATGATGCGTATATTGGACACTATGTGGTGATTGGCGAGCATTGTGTTGTGGGCGCCAATACCGTTATTCAGCCTCATGTACATGTCGATAATGATGTGGAAATCGGTCAGGACTGTTTTATTGATGCGCATGTGACGCTGACGGGTGGCGCCAAAATTGGCAATCGCGTTCGTATTCATGCCAATACCGTGATTGGCAGCGAAGGTTTTGGTTTTGCACCTTATCAAGGTAAATGGCATCGTATTGCCCAGCTTGGTTCTGTGCGTATTGCTGATGATGTGCGTATCGGGTCAAACTGTAGTATAGACCGCGGTGCATTGGATGATACGATTTTGCAACAGGGTGTGATTATTGATAATCTTGTGCAAATCGCGCATAACGTCAAGATTGGTGCCAATACCGCACTCGCAGCAAAATGCGGAATCGCCGGAAGCACTACAATTGGCAAAAACTGTGTATTTGCAGGTGCGGTGGGGGTAGTAGGCCACATTAATATCGCAGATAATGTCACAATTACTGGCATGTCAATGGTGACAAAAAATATTTCTGAGGCGGGCAGTTATTCTTCTGGCACACCTATGTTGGAAAGTTTGCACTGGAAACGTGCTGCTGTGCGTTTTAAACAATTAGCAGATGTGCCATTGACCCAGGTGATGAAACGACTAGATCATATGCAATCTCAAATTGAGTCCATTGAATCAACATTTAAGTTGCGTAAATAATTATGATGACAGAGTCGAATTTGCCTACATTCACGAAACCTGAATTGCCAATGAATATTCAAAAGATTCGTGAATATTTGCCCCATCGTTATCCATTTTTATTGGTTGATCGCGTGGTCGAGATTACCGAAAATGGCATTGTTGGTTATAAAAACGTCTCAATTAATGAAGAGTTTTTGCAAGGCCATTTTCCGAATTATCCAATTATGCCGGGTGTGCTGATTGTTGAAGCACTGGCACAAATCTCGGGAATCTTGGGTTTTGTGATGAACAATGAAACACCAAGTGCGGGTTCATTGTTCCTTTTTGCCGGTGCGGAGAAGGTTAGGTTTAAAAAACAGGTGGTTGCAGGCGATCAATTGGTATTAAAAGCTGAATTGGTGATGCAAAAGCGCGGCATTTACAAATATAATTGTATTGCCACTGTAGATGGCGTCGTCGCAACAACCGCGGAAATTATGGTTTCGCATCAAAAAGTCGAGCAGGCATGAGCAATAATCCCCTTATTCATCCAACTGCCATTATTGACGCATCAGCAGTCATCGCTGCTGATGTAGAAATTGGTCCATACTGTATCATTGGGCCAAACGTCACTATTGGTGCGGGTAGCAAACTTCATTCACATGTAGTGGTGGGTGGCTATACGCGTATAGGTGAATATAATGAAATTTTCCAGTTCGCCAGTGTGGGCGAGGTTTGTCAGGATCTTAAGTATGCCGGTGAAGAAACCTGGCTTGAGATTGGCGATCACAACAAGATCCGTGAGCATTGTAGTTTGCATCGTGGTACCGTTCAGGATCAGGGTTTAACCAAGATTGGTAGTCATAATCTTCTAATGGTCAACACCCATATTGCCCATGACTGCATGGTCGGTGATCACAATATCTTTGCCAATAATGTCGGTGTGGCTGGACATGTTCATGTCGGGGATTATGTGGTCATTGGTGGAAACTCAGGGATTCATCAATTCTGCAAGATTGACTCTTATAGCATGATTGGCGGAGCATCACTGATTTTGAAAGATGTGCCGGCCTATGTGATGGTGTCAGGTAATCCTGCGCACGCTTTTGCTATGAATATTGAGGGAATGCGTCGTAAGGGCTGGTCTAAGGCCATAATTGACGGTTTGCGTACTGCCTTTAAACTGATTTATAAATCAGGTTTAACCACTCAGGAAGCAATCGAGCAGATTCGTAAAGATATCTTGCCGGAAGTTGCCGAAGCACAACGTTTGATTGATTCTCTTGAACAATCCAAGCGTGGTATTGTGCGCTAAAATATTTCAAGTAAAAAAAGACACCTTTAAGGTGTCTTTTTTATTGCTGAATTAAGGGTTATCTAGAAGATTATTACTTAAAAAATTTAGCTTCTTCAGATTGCGGGTAATTACTGAGTAATTTGTTCTTGTACTGGGTGGCAATGGCCGGTTTTTGCTCGACGTCCTTGCTAATGTTATGCAGTTGATAAAGCGCACGCGAAGCACGGGTCGACTTTGGATAGCGGTCTGCCACAATGGTGTAATTGCGTTTTGCTTCTTCAAAATTTGGCGGATCGATGGCCAGATTGAATTCTGCTAACCAGAAATAGGCATTGCTGATATACACACTATTCGGATTGTTTTTAATAAAGTTCTGCATGGGTGCAATGGCTTTGGCTGCACCGCCATTTTTATAGGCATCTAAGGCTACTGTATAGGCTGCTTTGTCCAGCTCGGTGGGCTGTTGTCCGCTGCTCGCTGTATTGATCTCATTCGCATTTAAACTGGGAGAACTATCCTGTGGGTTGTCCTCCGTTGGGTTTTCTTCAGCCGGTTCAATTTTTTGCTGTAACAGTTCCAGGCGCTGATCGAGATCGGCATAGCGATTGGTCAGTTCGCTTTTCAGTTGGGCAATTTCATTTTCCTGTTCTTCCATTTTGCCGCGCAAGATCCGCAGATCACTTTCCAGTTGCTGGTTTTTTTGCATAATCTGCCAGCTGGTATTGGTTTGCACAGGTGTCGATACGCCGGCAGAACTCGCAGACTGGGTATTCATTGACGCTTGATTGGCAGTCTGGCTCAAGCCACGCGATTCAATTGGAATATTGGCAAATAGCGGTGTGGTAAAGAGTGCTGTCACTGCACACAATACGGTCTTTTTAAACATCATAAAATTTCCATAATTCTTTGTGAGATACGTATCCGCTGCTCATCTTTTAAAGAAGATCATTCATATACATTGCACACATTAAAAACGGCATTTTTAGAAATTGCAACAAGGTTTTACAAAGATCATGCGAATCTGGGTGTTGATGGATTGATTGTGAAGATCGCTTGAAAATCAGCAGAAATATTAATATTGTTTTTAAAATAATCAAACGGATAGCTTGATGGATTATTTTAAGGAACAAAGCTTGCAACTTGATTAAAAATCTCTATACTCTGTTTTTGTAATGGTAGCCCTGCTGGTTACTTCGCAATTGTACTCTATGAACCCCGCCAGGACCGGAAGGTAGCAACGGTAATAGAACTATGATGTGCCGGAGCTTTGCTGGTAGGGTTGCCACCATATTTTTAAATAATAAAAACATTTTATCCCAGCCTATTAATCTCAAAGCTCACTTCTAATATCAGCTAATTTTTAATATTTTATTATCCCGATAATTCGTTCTGCTAGCGAACTGATTTTCTCATTTTAAGATCAATCTGCAAACACTTTTGTAGTGGGTCTATTAATGAATCTGAATACAAATTAATCTTCCACTTTACGGTTAATCGCCTTAATAATCGTATCCATTTCAAAACCACGGTACATCAGAAAACGGATCTGTTTGGCCTTGAGCTTCGGATCTTTAGTAACTTCCGCCCCATATTTTTTGACTTTCAGCGCATAGGCTTGCTGCACCCAGTCAGTTTCTTTCAGTTCTTCTGCGATTAAAGCCGTATCAACTTTCTTGTTTTTTAATTTCATTTTAATCTGATTGGGGCCTTTGCCTTTACGCTTTTGGCTCGACAGCATGGTTTCTGCGACACGCTGATCACTCTGATAATTCTCTCGTGATAATTCTTCAACTAATTCCAGCACTTCATCGCGATCCTCTGCATATAGGCATAGCTTCTCGATCAGTTCGGCTTTGGCATATTCCTTGCGGGTCAGTACGGCAAAGGCATACGAACGCAAACGCGAGCCAGTTAAGCCCGGTTTTTTCTTTTCATCATCAGGGGGATCAAACAGGCGCTCTTCTGAGTCGAAAGTGGGTTTTTGTTTCAATGTGTTTTGCTGGGTCGCTTGATCATCAGCATCGCCAAATTGCTGTTTTAAAGTTTCATAATCGAGCAGTTTGCTGAATTTTGCCTCTGACATCTTTCTCTCGCATTTTATCATCTACCCATAATAACAAAACGCCCCGTAGGGCGCTGTGTCGTGATGTTTAAAGACTAGGCAAATAATAGATTAGGCATCTAAAAGATCTGCTTCTTCTTTATTATCTTCTTCAGTGATCACGGCTTTGGTCAGCAGTTGCTCGCGAATCAGCTTTTCAATGGTTTGTGCCATTTCTTTATGCTCTTCCAGATAACGGATGGTATTGTTCTTACCTTGGCCAATTTTGTCGCCTTGATAAGAATACCACGCACCGGCTTTCTGCACGATTTCTTGCTGTACAGCAAGATCGATCAATTCACCTAGATGGTTCACGCCTTTGCCGTACAGAATCTGGAACAGCGCTTCTCTAAATGGAGGTGCCATTTTGTTTTTCACGACTTTGACTTTGGTTTCAGAACCAACGATCTCGTCACCTTCTTTCACCTGACCAATACGACGGATGTCTAGACGTACAGATGCATAGAACTTCAATGCGTTACCGCCAGTCGTGGTTTCCGGGCTACCGAACATGACACCAATCTTCATACGAATCTGGTTAATGAAGATCACCATACAGTTGGAACGCTTGGCATTACCGGTGATTTTACGCAGTGCCTGGCTCATCAAACGGGCTTGCAGACCCATATGCGAGTCACCCATTTCGCCTTCAATTTCCGCACGTGGCGTTAGAGCAGCTACAGAATCGACCACGATCATGTCAATTGCACCAGAGCGTACCAGCATATCTGCGATTTCAAGTGCCTGTTCACCGTGATCGGGCTGCGATACCAGCAGGTTATCAATATCTACGCCAAGTTTACGCGCATATTGCGGATCAAGTGCATGTTCGGCATCGATAAATGCACATGTACCACCGGCTTTTTGACATTCTGCAATTGCTTGCAGGGTCATCGTGGTTTTACCTGATGATTCAGGACCATAAATCTCGACGATACGGCCCTTCGGTAGGCCACCAATACCGAGTGCGATATCCAGGGTTAAAGAACCTGTAGATACTGCTTCAACAGCCTGAACGGTATTGTCACCAAGACGCATGACTGTATTTTTACCAAACTGTTTTTCAATCTGGCTTAAGGCAGCATTAAGCGCCTTGTTTTTATTCTCATCCATCTTACAACCTCAATACGATGTCACTCAGTTAGTACTCAAGTGGATGTCTTAAATTAGAGCTTTGTTCCACAGGCGTATAGTGACAGAATTTTCCCTAGTGTTCTATCAATGTCAGCGCATGTACGACACATTCTGACGCTTGAATTTAATCGTCATTATACGACCATGACTGATCAAAACTCTGACTATTTTCATTTTTAAATTTACTGATATCCCGGCGATCTTTCTTGCTTGGACGATGATCGGGACGAGCTAGATTATGCAACTTTCTTTGTGAGGTAATCAATTCCCGTCGAGCAATACTGACTTCGGTTTCTTCATACAGTTTTTGTGCCACAGGTGCAGGGCCGCGAACATCAGAAAGTTCTTTCACCAGGACGGTTTTCTTGTCGATGCCTTGCTGAATCGTCAGTTCCATGCCAACACGGACTTCGCGTGATACTTTGACACGTTCACCATTGTGGTGGACTTTACCACCTTCAATTGCATGTTTGGCAATGGAACGGGTCTTGAAAAACCGTGCTGCCCAAAGCCATTTGTCTATACGCATGCCTACCGCATCTTCGGGTAAAGACGATTTACGCATATTTTTTCTCTACCTCAGCCTGATTTAAATAAGTGATTAAATCTGTTAATTGGTGCAGCATCGGATAATTGCAAGTCTCGCGTGCGACTTTGGCCGAGGAGGGGTGCTGGATACTGAACAGGTTTTCAATCCCGTAGGCTTTGGCACCATTCAGGACTTTTTCGGTATCATCAATAAAATAAGCATGTTGCGGATCGAAGGGATGCATGGCATTCAAGCCTTGCCAGAATTCAACAAATTCTTTAGCATGCCCAATCGTTTCTGAACTGACAATCACATCAAAATAATGGCTTAAATTTAAGTGATCCAGTTTAAAGGCCAGTCCGGCACAATCGGCATTGGTGGCCAGCCAGATCGGGTAGCCATTCGTTTTCAGATAATCCAGTAATTCGAGACAATACGGGCGTAAGGCGACTTTGTCTTTATGTTCAATCTGCATCGCCAGAACATCAACTTCGACTTTAGCCGTCCAGAAGCGTGAGGAGTACCAGTTTAGGGTATGATTATGTTCCTGATAGAATGCGGAGAGGGTCGCCTGACTGTGTTCCATGCTACAGCCATGTGTGGCAGCATAACGCACAGGCAGCAACTCATTCCAGATGAAATCATCGTAGGCAAGATCAAGTAAAGTTCCATCCATATCGAAAATTATGGTAGGTTTTTCAGAGCATTTTGACATATTTAGGTTTTCTATGTTTAAAGCAATAGCAGCACCACAAGATCCGATGATTTTGCAGTTTGTGCCCATTTTGACACAAGCCTGTGAAATTTTGCGAGAAGAATATCAGCGTTATTGTTCTGGTGCGGCTTTTGATGTCATCCAAAAAAATGATAATTCTCCGGTAACTCAGGCAGACTTAAGGGTCAATACTTTTCTAACTCAGGCTTTGGTAGATATTTCAGACCTGCCTTTATTGTCAGAAGAGGGCCAAGAACATGAGCGTCGTTCATGGCCAGAATTCTGGTTATTAGATCCGCTAGACGGCACCAAGGAGTTTTTGCATCAGCGGCCTGAATTCACCATCAATTTGAGTTTGGTTCGTGGAAGTTTGACGACTTTTGCCATATTGGCAGTACCAGAACAGCAAATGATTTATTTCTGTGCAGAGCAGGGGCTACCTTATAAATATGACCTTCAGCGAGATACGTGGTTTGGCTATGAAGCAGCGCCAACAGACCAAAGAATTGCGATTGGTCTGAGTCAAAGTAGCCAGCAGAAACCGAAATATGTCGACTATTTACAGCATCTGGCCAAACTTACCGAATATACAGAGTTCAAAGCGGGCAGCGCCTACAAGTTTTGTATGATGCTGGAAGATCAGGTGGATATCTATCCACGTTTTCATCCGACTTCGGAATGGGACACTAGTGCTGGTCAATGTATGCTGGAACGGATTGGTGGTGGTTTGGTCGATTTAAAAGGACGGCCATTTATTTATAATCATCGCGATACCTTGCTCAATGGCGGATTTATTGCCTATAAAAATAATAATATGAAAAATATTGCATTACAGGCGGTGGCTGACATGCAGGCCGAGCATTGAGCAAAATCCTGAGCATGGTATAGTGATGATTAACTCATTACCAATCCAGTTGGCTGTCACGTGTCCCTGAAACTGCTTCCACCGAGTATGTTAAGTGCAATTGATTTATTGCCTGATGTACAGACGCCTGTCACCTTATTCACACGCCATTCGGTTCGTGAAGATGTTCCGGGTCAAGGTCTGGCAGGTTATGACCTGCAATTGACTGGTCAGGGGCGGGATCTGGCACAGGAATGGGGCGCTTATCTGGCTGATCAGACAGATCGTGTAATTCATCACTGTATTTCGAGCCCGATCCAGCGCTGTATTGATACTGCTGCGCTCATGATTGAAGGTGCGGATGCGGTTACCCCTGAGCAGAATACCCATCGTATTGAAATTATCGAACAGGGATTGCTGGTCGAGCCGGGCAGTTTTGTGCTGGATATTCAAAAAGCCGGTCCTTATTTTGCCAAGCAGGGCGCTCTCGGTTTTGTGAACAGTTTTGTGAATAATGCCTTGCCGGGGATGAAACAGCCGATTCATGGTGTGGTGGATGTGCTGGAACTGATTTATAACACCCATCCGCAAAATAAGTATGGGCTGAGTCTGGCGGTCAGTCATGACACGATTCTGGCAGCGATGATTGCCGTAATGTCCGGGCGTCAGGACATCAGCCGAGAAGACTGGCCTAAAATGATGGAAGGTCTGTTTGTCTGGTTCGAGGGCGATGTTTTTCTGGAATCAAAACTGAAATGGATCTGGCGTGGTCAGGTACATGAGCTGGATATTGCTGATTTTAAGCGTTCCCAGTAATTTTAATTCAATAGGTATTCATTTATCATAAAGGAAGCCCAATCGTAGATATGATTGGGCTTTTTACATATAGGTCTGTTTTTTTCTAAATATTGGCTTTTAAACGCTGAGGATAGGCATTGAGATCAAGCAGGTCACCTGTATCATTCAGCGGCCAAAGAGGACTATTGACTGGAACCTGTTGCTGATGAATGCGACTATATTTGTCGGCGGCGATCAGTGTTGCGATGTCATGTTCCGGAAGGCTGTAAGCTGCAACGACTTGTTGGGGATAGCTGGTGCGTATATAAAAATCTACTTCATTTTCACCGTTATATCGGGCAAAGATATATTCTACTGCGGGCAAATACACACCATAGCCTAACCAGGCATCTACGCCTTGAGATGCCTGAAGTTCAGCAGTGCCTTTCATATTGGAAATCACCCGGCCTAAAATGTCTTTTTCACCTTGGGTCTTAAAGTATTCAATATATTGCTGTTCGATTGCTAGAAACTTCTCTAAAGATGGTAAATATTTTGTAATCATGGTTTTTATTCCCTTCACAGCCAGCAAAATAGTGACAAGCTTAAAATTATAGTGATGTAAGCAATATGATTTAGAATACCATAATTTTTATATGGGATTGTATCAGAGTAAAAAATTGAAAATAAAAATGAGAAAAATACAGAATCAGTTTTTAGCAGACACAAAAAAAGCCCTAAAAAGGGCTTTTTTCATTGCAACAAATTAGTTAGCTAATGCTTTAACTTGTGCGTTCAAGCGGCTCTTGTGACGAGCTGCTTTGTTTTTATGGATGATGCCTTTGTCAGCCATGCGGTCGATTACTGGAACAAGCGTTTTGTACGCTTCAGTAGCAACAGCATAGTCATTAGTGCCGATAGCAGCTAATGTACGTTTAAGATAGGTACGAACCATAGAACGCAAGCTTGCGTTGTGTTTGCGTGCTTTAACGTTTTGACGAGCACGTTTTTTAGCTTGAGCAGAGTTTGCCACTCGTGCACTCCTTGAAATAGATTGGTCTGGGCGGGCTGAAACTCAACTGAAAACCATCATCAGAGGAATTATCACCAGCCCGTAAACAAGTGCCATATTTTGATTAAACTGAGCACCGAAGTCAAGTCTTGACATGCTTTGACAACATTTTAGATGCAGAAAAATTCTAAAGAAAACGTTAGATTAGTATTCTACCTAGGAGATCGTATAAAAAATGACTAAATCGCTGATTCATCCCATCGTCATAGGTGCCACCGGTTTGGTGGGAAAACAACTCTTAAAACGTCTGCAAGACGAGCCAACTTGCCAGCAGATTACTGCAGTGGTCAGAAAATATCAAAATGATCTGGATAGTTTGGATAAAGTCCAGCAATTGGTACTTGAAGATTTCCTGATGCTGAATGATCAGGATGTCAGCGAGCACAGTCACGGTTTTAGCTGTTTGGGCAGTACCATGAAACAAGCCGGATCCAAGCAGGCCTTTTATAATATTGATTATACCATTAATGCCCATTTTGCCGAATTGCTGCAACAGACTTCAGCGCATTACTTGCTGTTGAGTGCGATGGGCGCCAACTCCCAGTCTCATTTTTATTATAATCAGGTTAAAGGCCAGCTAGAAGAATATGTACAGACCTTGAGTCTGGATAAAATCAGCCTGATTCGCCCTTCATTATTAATTGGCGAACGTCCCGAGCAGCGTTTTTTGGAGGATGCCGCACAGCAGGTTTATCATAAAATATCGCGTTTTATTCCGGATGGTTTTGCTTATAAGCCAGTGACAGCCGAGCAGGTAGCTCATACTATGGTCGAGGCCGCGCTGACTCAGACGGTAAAATTTGAAATTTATGATAATTTACGCATACAAAAAATGAAATGAGGGGAAACACCGTGTCTACAGCAGTATTTGTCACCTGTGACTTATTAGATGATCATCCGGAATTAGAGCTTCAAGTGGTGACACCTTGTCTTGACGGTAAATTTTTTAAGAGTTATGGCGCCCGTAAAACCTTTGGCGGTCAGATTGTGACGGTGAAATGTTTTGAAGATAACTCCCGGGTGAAAGAGTTACTGGCCACAGGTGGAACAGGCAAGGTACTGGTGGTCGATGGCGGTGCATCGATGCGCTGTGCCTTGATGGGTGACCTGATTGCGGAATCTGCGGTCAAAAATCACTGGAATGGTGTGATTATTTATGGTTGTGTGCGTGATGTCGATGCGATTGCTGAATTAGACCTTGGTGTACATGCATTGGCGGCTATTCCACAGAAGAGCAATCGCAAGGGCGTGGGTGAGGTGGATATCACCCTCTGTTTTGGTGGAGTCACGTTTAATGCTGGCGATTATGTCTATGCAGACAATAATGGCATTGTGGTCTCTAAAACAGCCTTAGTGGCTTAATTGGCCAAGTGTTACATTAAAGAATAACAACAAAACTGATCTATACCGCGAAAGACAGGATGCTTACATTCTGTCTTTCAGTTGAATAAAACAAAAACAGGAAAATATTATGTTGGGTCATCAAATTAAAGTTGCACAAGCTTTGGCCTCTGCAGTCGCTCAAGGTGGACGTGGCATGGTCGGTACACCATTTCCGAATCAGCCTGAAAAAGCCTTAAAGCTCTATGAATATGAGGGTTCGCCATTTTGTCGCCGGGTGCGTGAAGTCATGACTTTGCTGAATCTGGATTATGAAGTCTATCCATGTCCACGGGGTGGTACTCATTTTCGTCCCGAAGTTCAGCAATTAGGCGGAAAACTCCAGTTTCCATTTCTGGTAGATGAAAATACGGGCGATCGACTTTATGAATCGCAAGATATTATTCATCATCTGTTCAAGCACTATGGCAAAACAGGCAAGACACCCAAAAAATATGCTCACTATCCCAAAATTCCGGTGGCTGCAATTGCTGGCACGGTCATCAACGGTTTACGCGGAGGAATGGTGAATCCCAAGATCAAGGATCGGCCAACACCTGAACAGTTACTAGAATTATGGGGTTTTGAGGCCAGTCCTTATACCCGGATCGTACGTGCCGTTTTGAGTGAGCTGGAAGTTCCCTTTATTTTTCACAATGTCGCCAAAGAACGCTGGCAGGATTATGGGCCAGCCAAGTTGCGCTTAAGACCAGGGAAATATGAACCACTACCAGGCGGGAAGCGTGAACATTTATTTGAAATGATGGGAAATAATATTCAGGTTCCTTATCTGGTCGATCCAAATACAGGCGTGAATATGTTTGAATCAGCTGAGATTGTAAAATATTTAAAACAGCAATACGGCGCCGCTTAAAATATTCAGCCTATTAAAATTCTAAAATTGTGCTTAAGAAATGCCATTCACTGCGTAGATGGCATTTTTTATGCTGGTTTTAAGCAGACGGTATTTAGAATATCCCTATGAGGCTAGAAAGAAATAGCATAAAAATGAAATAAATCATGATTTTTAGAGTTTTTTTGGTTATATTTTACTCTTCAAGGTAACATAACAATAAATATAAGGGGCGTGCTTATGACAGCACTAGAGGCAGTCTTGCCAGTACCTGTATTAATCGTTGAAGATGAGTATGTCATTCAACGACGTTTAAAAATTATATTAACCAATTTGGGCTATAGCGAAGATGTTCTGCTCTTTGCCAATAATCTTAAAGAAGCATATTTCATTTTAAAACAACAGCCGATTTCACTGGCATTGGTCGATTTGGGGCTGCCAGATGGGAGTGGGATTTCGATTATTGAAAAAATTCGCGAAAATGACGCACAAACTCTGATTTTGGTGGTTTCGGCCTGGAGTACGCAAAACAGTTTATTTACTGCAATTCAGGCGGGTGCCACCGGTTATGTATTAAAAGAACGCGATGATGTGGAGGTCACTTTGGCGATCCGCAGTATTTTACGGGGTGGCGCGCCAATTGATCCTTTTATTGCGCGGGAAATTCTCAAGCAGATTTCTATACCTGCTTCATCACCACCAGTCGAACGCAACCATTCGGATGCCGAGCAGGAAGTGCTGACCCATCGGGAAAAAGAAATTCTGTCACTGGTCGCACAAGGCCTGAGTAATCGAGAGATTGCCGAGCAACTTTGTGTGTCACGTTATACCGTCGAAAGTCATATCAAGCATATTTACCGGAAACTGTCCGTCAGTCGGCGTACCAAGGCAGTCAGTACCGCACGGCATTTAGGAATTCTGTGATGCATCCAGCTCGTTCTGGAAGCAGGCAGCGACAGAGATTGCAATGGATCGGTATTTTGCTCTTTTGCTGCTGGCTGTGTCTGTTAAGTGGTATGAGTCAGGCGCAAGACCATTTTCAGGTCAATGATCTCTGTGATGTAAAGATTGACTACATTCAAAAGGTTCAGGTGCAAAATCCTAGCCAGATGCCTGCATCTGGCTGGCAAAGTGTCAGTTTACCGGATAACTGGCAGCGTAATTGGAAAGATTATCATGGTGGGGCCTGGTATAAAATTGTTTGGAACTGGTCATGCCAAGACAATATTCGTCTTGCAGAACCGATTGCCTTTTCCATTGATTATATTAATTCGGCCGGCGCCGTGTTCCTGAATGGTGATTTACTCTGGTCAGATCAACACCTGCAAGAGCCATTGTCAAAAAGTTGGAATATGCCGCGTTACTGGATTTTGCCCATCAGTGGCTTAAACAAGGACAGCAATGAAATTCTGGTTTATGTACAGGGTTATAGTTTTCAGAACGCCGGACTGGGTAAAATTGAATTTAATAATGTGCTGGTCAATAGCCAGAAGCATTTAGGCGAAATCTGGGATCGCCGCACGCTGTTTCAGATGAATATGATTTTCTCAGCAATGATTGGGATCATCTGCTTCATTGTCTGGCAATTTCGACGTTCAGAAACCACCTTTGGCTGGCTGGCACTCAGTTCATTCCTATGGATTCTGTTTATTTCCAATATGCTGACCACAGAAAGCTTTCCGTTTCGCTCCAGCATCGCGGCCAGCAAAGCCAATATGCTTTGTTTTATTGCCTATATCCACTGTTTTAGTCTGTATTTGATCCGCTTTTTAAAACAGAGATTTAAATATGTGGAGCGGGGATTTATCCTGATCACGCTTTTATTTGCTCTGCTGATTGTGATGAGTTCCTTGGATTATCTGGGGCAGGTACTGGGCACAGCATTTATTTTCTATGTGGGATTATTTATAAGCTGTATTATTTATGTGAGCTATCAGGCACTGAAAACCCGCAATGGGGAATATCTTTTCCTGATGCTGTGTCTGTGGGGGATTTTGTTATGTGTAATCGTAGATCTGATCATTTTAAGTCAAACGGCAATTAGTGATTTTTCACCTTTATCACCCTATACCTCACCAATTATTACCCTGTTTGTGGTACTGATTATGGCCACGCGGTTGAATCGTAATGTCAGGAAAATCGAAAAATTTA
The DNA here is from genome assembly GCF_013416975.1 of Acinetobacter sp. YH18001. Taxonomy (NCBI): domain Bacteria; kingdom Pseudomonadati; phylum Pseudomonadota; class Gammaproteobacteria; order Moraxellales; family Moraxellaceae; genus Acinetobacter; species Acinetobacter sp. YH18001. The sequence goes on from NZ_VPEU01000022.1 coordinate 39,621, forward strand.
ATAGCCAGCTAGAACGTAAAGTCCAGCAGGTCGGCGCTGATCTGAATAAAAGCCTGAACGATAAACATCAACTGGAGCTGGATAATGTCCGCTTACAGGAGCGGATTAACTTATCGCATGAACTGCATGATGGGCTAGGAGGCTCGATTGTGCGCTCTATGATTCTGGTCGATCAGAGTACTGACAGCATTCCCAACCGACAGTTTCTTTCCATGCTGAAATTGCTCAGAGATGATCTCAGACAAATCATTGATAGTGGTTCGTCTATCGAAAATAAAGTACCGGAAACCCCACTACTCTGGATTGCCCCGGTACGTTATCGTTTTACCCAGTTGCTGGAAGAGATAAATATTGAGGTTGAATGGTTATTTCCAAAAGTCTGGCAGCGTGAACCGACCGCATTGCAATGTTTGACCCTGATTCGGGTGGTCGAAGAAAGTCTGACCAATATCATTAAGCACAGTCAGGCCAGTCAGGCGAAAGTCAGTCTGGAATATTTTCTGCCACATCAACTCACTTTAAGTATTCAGGACAATGGCGTTGGGTTTGATGCTGAAATAGTGCAAAAAAATGGTCTGAGTATTGGGATGCGCAGCATGAAAATGCGGGTCGAACGTATGGGAGGCGTGTTTCAGATTGAGTCTGAGAAAGGGCATACAGTGATTCAGGTCGTATTGGAGCTCTATCAACCCTAATCTTTGCAAATAAAAAGAGGATTATTTAATCCTCTTTTTATTTGGCTTTAGCTTAGAATTAGTCTTGTTCTGCTGGCGGAACCAGCATCAGTACCGCATCATTTAATAATGCCGCGACATCTTCCAGAATATCTTCATCAGCGAAGTTTTCATCCAGCAATATGATTTCACCGTCTGCAAGCTGCTTGAGTTTTGTGCTAAATGCCTCAGAGATTTCAATCCCTTCACCATTGGCCCAGAACAGAACATCGCCGTCTGCTTCGGTGTAGAGCAGGCGTGAAGCCGGTTCGAGCATCAGGCTATAACCCTGATCCAGTGCTTCTTCCAGATCACCTGTGCCGATTTCTTCCGCTTCCGGAAGGTTCTCTGGATATTTGGGTTCTGACATTAAAGTCATAATGGCATCTTCTAAAACATTCGAATTATGCAGTTGCTGCATGATCTGTTCTTTTAGATATTCCAGCTCATTGCCGCTGACTTCACCAATGGCCCCGACTTGGTCACGAATAATATCAACCAGTGGATTGCGTAAACTTTCATTCTCAGAAAATTTATCACCGACACGATCCATCATATCGCTCACATTTGGCATACGAAAGCCAAAGGAAAAGGTTAGACAATCATCTTCTGCAACGCCGTAATGCGCCAAACCAGGTGGCACATACAGCAAGTCGCCAGGTGCCAGAACTTCGTCAAAATTCACCTCAATTTCAGGCAATAATTTCAGTGGCTGACCCGGAACCAATGCAGTTTCGGCATCACACATTTGTCCGAGCTGCCAGCGACGATGCCCGTAGCCTTGTACCAGAAAGACATCGTAAAAATCAAAGTGCTTTCCTACAGAGCCGCCTTGAGGTGCATAAGACACCATGATGTCATCGCGGCGCCATTGCGGAATAAACGGGAACTTTTTCCACATTTCCGACAGGTCAAATGAATAATGATCTACCGCCTGAACCAAAAGTGTCCACAGCTTGGGCATTTTCTGAAAATCAGCTTTAAGTAAAGGCGAAGATTTCACGCTCCACTGATTCGGATCACGGTCTTTTTGCTTGATTAAACGCGCAGTGACATGTTCCTCAAGCGCAAGTTCCATCACGTCATCAGGTTCAAGCAGATTGGCGATTTCAGGCATCGCATTACGCACCAGTAACGGTTTTTTTTGCCAGTATTCACTCAAAAATTGTTCAGCGGTGATTCCGCCTAAAACGTCTAAAGGTTGAGACATAGATTACAGCCTGAATTAAGGGGAGATTAAGGAACTAAAATTTTCAATTCACGAAGAATGTGACACAGCTTGATCATCGGCATGCCCATCAAAGTGGTCTGGTCTTGCCCGATCATTTCTTCAAACAGGCTGATGCCGAGGCTTTCACATTTGAAACTGCCGGCACAATGCAGTGGCTGTTCAATCGCGACATAACGTTCAATTTCGGCTTTGGACAGTTTACGGAACTTGACTTTATAGTGCTCGACCAGCGTTCGTTCATAACCAGTAGCCTGCTGTTGCACACTGAGTGCAGTACTAAAATAGACAATCTTGTCCGAATTGGCCTGTAACTGGCGAATGGCTTTTTCAGGGGTTAAAGGTTTGCCAATAAAAATATCTGGTGCGCCTTCACGCCATGCCACCTGATCCGAACCAATCACAATCGCTTCAGGATTTTTCTCAGCAATATATTTGGCTTTCTCAAAAGCCAGCCGCTTGGCCAAATCATCTGCGTGATTTTCACCGCGAGGAGACTCATCGATATCCGGTACTAGAGAAATATAATCAATATGCAGGCGATCCATCAACTCTTTACGGGTTTGGCTGGAGGATGCCAAAATAATCTGTACAGCATTCATTAGACAGCATATTCCTCAAGAATATTTAAAGGTACATAAGACAGCACCGCTTTATGGCAGGCTTGCAGCTTGATCGGGGGGGCTTGACCTGCTTCATAGGCTTCGACCCAGCGTGTCACGCAGAGGCACCAGAAATCACCGGGTTGCAGGCCAGGGAAGTCCAGCTCTGGCAAAGGTGTGATCAGGTCATTGCCCACTTTTTGCGAGAAATTGAGAAATTCCGACGTCATCTGCGCGCATACCGTATGCTGCCCCAGATCAGTGGTCGCAGTATGGCAAAAGCCATTGCGGAAATAACCGGTAATCGGATCGAAGCAGCAGCTTGATAAAGGCTCACCTAACACATTCAAACGGTTAAGATTTGGATCAGGATGTATCGACATAGGCACTGAATCTAAAAGAAGCTTTTTTCTATCATAACAAAACTTTGGCATTCAGAATGTTTTCTGCAAAAGATGCTAACCTTTTTCTGCATAATCATTTAAAATCGGCTGGTTTTAATATCTATAAAGTGAGCTCTACATGAACTTTCAGCGTATGACTGACCTCGATTTAGCAGGGAAACGTGTTCTGATCCGTGAAGATTTAAACGTTCCTGTTAAAAATGGTGTGATCACCAGCGATGCGCGTCTTCGTGCAGCATTGCCAACCATTCAAGCAGCAGTTGAAAAAGGCGCTGCAGTGATGGTGTATTCTCACCTTGGTCGTCCGGTTGAAGGTGAGCCTAAAGCTGAACAATCGCTTGCACCTGTAGCGGCTTACTTGACTGAAGCTTTGGGTCAAGACGTAAAATTATTGACCGACTACCTAGATGGCGTTGAGGTTCAGCCGGGTCAAGTTGTGTTACTTGAGAACTGCCGTTTTAACGTTGGTGAGAAGAAAAACAATCCTGAACTTGCTGCAAAATATGCAGCGCTGTGTGATGTATTCGTGATGGATGCATTCGGTACAGCGCACCGTGCAGAAGCATCGACTGAAGGCGTAGCGCGTCTTGCTAAAGTTGCAGCAGCAGGTCCTTTATTGGCAGCTGAACTTGATGCACTAGGCCGTGCACTTAAGACACCTGAAAAGCCAATGGTGGCAATTGTTGCGGGTTCTAAAGTATCGACTAAACTTGATGTGTTGACTTCACTGTCTGACATCTGCGATCAATTGATCGTGGGTGGTGGTATTGCCAATACTTTCCTTGCTGCGGCAGGCTATAACGTTGGTAAGTCACTGTGTGAAAAAGATCTGATCGATACTGCAAAAGCCATTGCTGCAAAAGTATCAGTGCCACTTCCAACTGACGTTGTGGTTGCCGATGCTTCTGAAATCAACTTTGAAGATTTCCTGGGTTCATTGGCTGCTGCGAAAGCAACTGTGAAAAATGTTGCCGATGTTGCTGATAACGACATGATTCTGGATGTAGGTCCGGAAACTGCGAAAGCATTTGCAGAAATCCTGAAAACCTCTAAAACCATTCTCTGGAATGGCCCGGTGGGTGTGTTTGAAGTCGATCAATTCGGCGAAGGTACCAAAACTTTATCTTTAGCGATTGCTGAATCTGCCGGTTTCTCGATCGCGGGTGGTGGTGACACATTAGCTGCAATCGACAAGTACGAAGTAGCAGATAAAATTGGCTATATTTCTACGGGTGGTGGTGCATTCCTCGAATTCGTTGAAGGTAAAACCCTTCCTGCAGTTGCCGTACTCTTAGAACGTGCTTGATTGCATGTCCTAAGCTAAAAAGCTGGCCAAGTGCCAGCTTTTTTATGTCATTTTTTTGACAATGAAAACTTACCCTTCATGGCTTCGTCATGAAAATGCAATAAATCTGTCATAAGATGCAGTCATTAAATCACCAAATGATGAGATCACGTGATGAAAAAACAGTTAACTTTGGCGGCTTTATTCGCTGCATCATTGGCACTGACTGCATGTGCGAAACAGGAAAATGCACCGGTCGCTGAAACAGAAAGCTCGGCAGCAGTGGCCAATGAGACTATAACGCCAGAGCAGCAAGCAGCCATTGATGCTATTGACCAGCCAGTTTTAGATGAAAAAAATACCGATATTCCAGCTGAAATTGCCAATGCGCCAGCAGATGAAGCAACTGCAGACCAGTCAGTTACAGCGACTTCTGAGCCTGTAGCACCTTAATCCAGTGCATGTGAGATAAAATCCCTGCAAAAGCAGGGATTTTTTTTAAATAGTGTTATTTGTTGCTGAATTGAAACCTTTGAACATGTAGAATATGTGGCATTCACTGGGAGGATATTATGGCTCTTATTTCATTGCGCCAGCTCTTGGATCACGCCGGCGAACATGCTTACGGCGTACCAGCATTTAACGTAAACAACTTAGAACAAATGCGTGCAATTATGCTTGCAGCAGATGCAACCAATTCACCTGTTATCGTACAAGCATCTGCGGGTGCGCGTAAATATGCAGGCGCTCCGTTCTTGCGTCACCTGATTTTGGCTGCAATTGAAGAATGGCCACATATTCCAGTGGTAATGCACCAAGACCACGGAACCAGCCCTGACATTTGCCAACGTTCAATCCAGCTCGGCTTTTCATCAGTGATGATGGACGGCTCACTTGGTGAAGATGGCAAAACCCCAACTTCATACGAATACAACGTTGATGTGACTCGTCGTACGGTTCAAATGGCACATGCATGTGGCGTTTCTGTAGAAGGTGAGATCGGTTGTTTAGGTAGCCTTGAAACAGGTATGGCGGGTGAAGAAGATGGCGTGGGCGCAGAAGGCGTACTGGATCATTCTCAACTCCTGACTTCAGTTGAAGAAGCACGTAGTTTCGTTGCAGATACCAATGTGGATGCGCTGGCGATTGCTGTAGGTACTTCACACGGTGCGTACAAATTTACGCGTCCACCTACAGGCGATATTCTGGCGATTGACCGCATTAAAGAAATTCATGCGGCACTTCCAAATACGCATTTGGTTATGCACGGTTCAAGCTCTGTGCCACAAGAGTGGTTGGCAGTAATTAACCAGTATGGCGGCGACATCAAGGAAACTTATGGTGTTCCGGTTGAGCAGCTGGTTGAAGCGATCAAACATGGCGTGCGTAAAATCAACATCGATACTGACTTGCGTTTAGCATCTACAGGTGCAATGCGTCGTATGATGGCAGAAAAACCAAGCGAATTCGATCCACGTAAATTCTTCAGCGCAACTGTAGACGCAATGAAGCAAATCTGTATCGATCGTTACGAAGCTTTCGGTACTGCAGGTAATGCAGACAAGATTCGCCCAATTTCTTTAGAGAAAATGGTGTCGTACTATAATAAATAATTCCCAGTGAATCATTTATAGAAAAAGCCCACAGCGAATGTGGGCTTTTTTGTAGACTGATAAAGATCAAGAATAAGAGCAGCATATGGAACTGATTTTCGCAGCAGCGCTGTGTAGCGTTGTGGTCTCAATATTATTAAAAGTCGCCAAAAACAGAGGGCTGAGTCCGATCCACATGATTAGCTGGAATTATGCCACCGCCAGCTTGTTGTGCTTTTTCTGGTTCAAGCCGGATATCCAGCATATTTCGCCAAGCCAGACACCATGGTTCCTCATTCTGGCATTGGGTATTTTGCTTCCGAGCGTATTTCTGTTGCTGGCCAAAGCCTTAGAAAGCGCTGGAATTTTAAAAACAGAAATCGCCCAGCGGCTTTCTGTAGTCTTGTCACTGGCGGCGGCTTATTTTATTTTTCAGGAACAGTTTAATCAGCTGAAAATACTCGGTATTGCCCTAGGTATTGGCGCAGTGCTGTGTATTTTATTTTCACATCGGCAAGGATCAGGACAGGGCAGTCAGGGCATGTTGTATCTGGGCTTGGTCTGGGTCGGTTATGCATTGATTGATGTATTGTTGAAATATACGACCAGTCTAGGTTTGCAATTCGCCGTGGCGCTGAATCTGATGTTTGTTTGTGCCCTGATCATTTCGATGGGCTATCTGTTATTCAAATATAAAAGCTTGGGCTCCATGCAGAATATAGGCGCTGGTCTGTTATTGGGTGTCCTGAATTTTGCCAATATTGCTTTCTATGTCAAAGCCCATATGCTGCTCAAGGATTCACCTGCGATCGTCTTCGCCGGCATGAATATTCTGGTGGTGGTGTTTGGAGTCATTGCAGGTCTGGTATTCTTTAAAGAGCGGCTCAAACCTGCAAGTACTGTAGGGTTGCTGCTAGGCTTGACTAGTGTGATTTGCCTAGCTTATGCAATGTCTGTTTGACATAAGAAGATGCAAATTCAATCGGATGCCGGAGCAGGTCGCCTGCTTCGGCCAGTCCAAGCAGTAAACCCGCCTGTTGGCAGTCAGGACAGTGCGGATAACGATGCTGTTGATCTTGGTAGTGTTGGAGATAAATTTTATCGCAATGATGGCATGCAAATTTCAGGGATTTGGAGGTAAGGAGCGACATAGATGACCTCTATTGTTATTCTATTGGATGACAATTAAATAAAGCAAAAAATAGGCCCGAACTGATATGGAAAGGGGCGCCTGGCCCCTTTTATAGCATAAGATCCTTACAGTTTGGTGAAAATGTCTTCAGCGGGTAGACGTGATTTCGGCAGTTTGGCATTGAAGTCATTTTCACTGCGATAACCCAAAGTCAGCAAGACAGAGGGAATTAAACCCTGTTCTGCGAGTTGTAATTCTTCACTAATTATCTCTTCATCAAAGCCGCCAATTGGTGTGGCATCGACACCTTCAATTCCGGCAGCCAACAGCATCTGACCGAGCGCAATAAAGGTCTGATTTTCAGCCCAGCGCTGAATGTCACCTTTTTCATTACGATAATAATGAATATAGCCTGCACGGGTGTTTTTCTGACCTTCTTTGGCCGATTCATCTTTAAAACGCCCGCTGAGATCATCGCGATTCAGTAAGTTTTCCAGATGCAGCTCATTAATATCGGCTTTGGTGCAAAATAAAATAGTATGCGAAGAATCCAGAACTTTGGGTGCATTGTAGGCATAAGTACCGATCAAGGCTTTGGCAATGCGCTGTTTGGCGGCATCATGATCGGCAATAAAAAAATGCCAAGGCTGAATATTGATCGAAGAAGGTGCAAAACGCAAAACTTCTAATAAACGTTCAAACTGGGCTGCCGGGATTTTCTTGCTAGGATCATAGGCTTTGGTGGCATAGCGGGTCTGTGTGATCTTGAGTAAATCCATCAATGGACTCCAATTTTTTTAAATAAAATGAGGTTAGATGCTCTGGGTCTATAAAATTTTCAGATCTGGGGATTATTACAATAAAACAGCATCAGGCAAAGTCTGTTGTTTAATGATCTTGATATAGATTCAAGCAAAACTTAGTGTTGAATCAGATGAAAACCCGGTTTTTGTCTATTGGCATTTTTTAGCAAGAAGCGTGGAAGAGTAAGTATCGCCGGCAATGTGCAAATGGGGCAGTGAATGCAGTTTACAATTATTTTAAAGATCAACTGAAGACCTGGCAGAAAATCGCGTGGTGGATTGGACTGTAAAATGCCGGAAATGAATCTGAGTGAATAGGCTGTAGAGATTTTTATTTTCTATCAGGAATAATCTGGTTATTTAAATCCAAGTGAATGTTAATGAACCGCTACAAAGAGGAACAATTTGTACGAAAAATAGCTTAGAGAATAGCGCTGATAAAGTGTGCAAAATAATTATTTAAAAGAATAGGGTTAGTCTTTATTTGTAATGACAATGTGTGTTTGCTTTCTAGTAAATAAGCATGTATACTTATAAACACTTCGAGTGGGTATAGTTCCCGCTTTTATTATTTCTAGCTAATTGTGATTCACTTTTGGTTCAAGCTTGAGCTTGAATAACATCTAGTAACTACAGAATTATTATACAAATTTGGTTTTCTTAATCTCTTTGTACAGTCACAAAAAGCTCATTTTATGAGTAAATATTTTGAA
>NZ_VPEU01000023.1:0-48057 GCF_013416975.1 Acinetobacter sp. YH18001
CTTTTTCTACGACACAAACGGACAAATCATTTAAGTTGTTTTCAATTGCAAGTTGACGGATTTTGATCGCAGCAGATAGACCCGCAGGGCCTGCGCCGACGATGACGACGTCAAACTCCATCGATTCTCTTGTTATATCTTCCATAATATAAAATCCAGTTTCGCTATACGATATTTATAGCATTATCCAGATGGCTTATGAAGTCTAATTTTTGTTTTTTATAGGGATAGATTTTGAGAGTCTTGGATTGCTGTAGAATGAATAGAATTGAAAAGATCCGGTTCAATATTAGAAAACGGTTTAATTATTATTGGCTGCAACAAATAAAAAGAGCGACCTAAGCCGCCCGAATGAGAGGTTTTACTTACATATTATTCAGGTTCATGGCAATACTATTCACCATGTGAATCAGACGCGGGCCAATTTCATTTTCCAGTTTTTCCTGATTTAGCAAATAACTTGGTGCACCACAGTTAAAAGTTAAAATACCATGTTTGGGATGAATCAAAGGAACGGCCACAGAGTTCACATCTTTGGCCCAGTCTCCGAGAGATAAACAATAACCATAATCCTGATAATCGCGAATGGCGCGTTCTAGATTTCGTTTAATTGTTGTCCATTGATCTTCATTTCTTTTTTTAATGGCATCAAATAAATATTCACGTTCTTTCACGTCCATCGCCGCCAGACATGCACGCCCCATGGCACTCGAATGAATTGGTAAAGTTGAACCCACTGAACGGCGCATGGTTAAAGTCGTATCTGTATGTACCACTTCCAGATAGATCATATTGAGACGGTCACGTGTTGCCATTGCCACTGGCGCCTGGGCATAACGTGACATTTCTTCCATAAATGGATAGGCCTGGGTTCGCGCAGAAATATTGCTTAAGGCAGAATAGCCCAGAGCCAGTACACCGACATCGAGTAAATATTTAGTCGTATTTGGAAGTTGTTTCAGATAGCCTAAAGATACCAGCGTACTGGTAATACGCGCCACGGTTGGCTTTGGTAAATTGGTCATTTGTGCAATTTCTTGATTGCCCAACAACTGATTGGTCGCAGAAAAGCATCTTAGAATCTCAAGGCCACGCGCAATAGACGCAATAAATTGGGGATTGTTTTCGCGATGAATATGCGAGATCGGATCTAAGCGAATTTCATCAAAATTAGGTATTTCACCTGTTTTATTTTTAGTCATGGTCTACAGAAATAGAGAAGTAAATTAATGAATATCATAGCAACTTAGTTTCACGATACAAAATAAAACATTTAAATTGTAGATGAATTATATGAGTAACGACTAAATATTATTCTATCTCATGTCTAAATGCTGCTATACAGAGTAAATAACTGCAAAAAATAGTGAAGCTATTTTTAAAATAAAGCCTTTAAATAAACAATAAATTTTACCACTTTTTAAGCTCTCATCTCTGGTCAGCTCCTTATAGAAAGCAGCGTTAGTAAAGCGAAATTTAAAAAGCAATAATTTCGTATTGTGAAATATTATTCTATATAAAATCCATTTTAAAGCCAGATAAATTTCGTTTTTTTATAAAAAATAAATTTTTTGACGAATTTGCTTGCTGAATTTTTATTTTTATGGTTATTTATTTCGTAATACGAAACTAAAAATAAAACGGTAAAGGAATTTACCCAGACCATATACATGGAGATTCATATGATTCGCGATCCGGAAATGCTCGATCAACTTCTGTCTACGATTCGAGATTTTGTAAAAAATGAACTGGTTCCTCTCGAACATGAAGTAGAAGAGAACAATGCCATTCCTGAACATATTGTGGAGCAGATGAAAGAACTGGGTTTGTTTGGTCTGACGATTCCAGAAGAATACGGCGGTTTAGGCATTACCATGGAAGAGGAAATTCTGGTTGCGATGGAATTAGGCCGGACATCGGCTGCATTCCGTTCTCTAATCGGGACCAACAACGGTATTGGTTCAAGTGGCATCGTCATTGATGGTACAGAAGAGCAAAAACAGAAATATTTACCGCGTTATGCAACCGGCGAAATCATTGGTTCTTTCTGTTTGACTGAGCCAGATTCCGGTTCAGATGCTGCATCTTTAAAAACCAATGCGGTAAAAGATGGCGATTATTATGTTTTAAATGGCACCAAACGTTTTATTACCAATGCGCCACGTGCAACGACATTTACAGTCATGGCACGCACCAATCCAGAAATCAAAGGCGCCAGTGGCATTTCAGCATTTCTGGTAGAAGCGGGCACACCGGGCTTGAGCCTAGGCAAAATTGATAAAAAAATGGGTCAACATGGTTCTTATACCTGCGATGTTATTTTCGATAATTGCCGGGTGCATAAAGACCAGCTGATTGGTGGTGTTGAAGGCGTTGGTTTCAAGACAGCCATGCGCGTTCTGGACAAAGGCCGTTTACATATTGCCGGCTATAGCGTGGGTATGGCAGAGCGTATGCTGGAAGATGCCTTAAATTATGCGGTAGAACGCAAGCAGTTTGGTCAGGCTATTGCAAATTTTCAGCTGATTCAGGGCATGTTGGCAGATTCTAAAGCTGAAATTTATGCAGCCAAATGTATGGTGCTGGATGCAGCCCGACTGCGTGATGCCGGTCAGAATGTGACGACGGAAGCCTCTTGCGCCAAAATGTTTGCCACTGAAATGTGTGGTCGTGTTGCTGACCGCTGTTTACAGATTCATGGTGGAGCAGGCTATATCAGTGAATATTCAATTGAACGTTTTTACCGTGATGTGCGTTTGTTCCGTTTATATGAAGGCACGACACAAATCCAGCAAATTATTATTGCACGTGAAATGATTAAACAGGCCACAGCCTAAACATATAATTTTTAAAATAGGGAAATATAAAAATGACGACTAAAACTAGATTTGATTGGCAAGACCCGTTCCTGATTGAACAGCAGCTCAGCTCAGAGGAACGTATGATCCGTGATGCGGCAGCAGCATATTGTCAGGACAAGCTGATGCCACGCGTATTAGAACAGTTCCGTCATGAAAAAACCGATCCGGCCATTTTTCGTGAGATGGGCGAGCTTGGTTTACTGGGCCCCACTATTCCAGAACAGTATGGTGGTGCTGGTTTAAATTATGTCAGCTATGGTCTGATTGCACGCGAAGTTGAGCGTGTTGATTCAGGCTATCGTTCAATGGCCAGCGTACAAAGCTCTTTGGTAATGGTGCCGATTAACGAATTTGGTTCTGAAGAGCAAAAGCAGAAATACTTACCAAAACTAGCGACTGGTGAATATATTGGTTGCTTCGGCCTGACTGAACCGGATCATGGTTCTGATCCGGGCAGCATGATTAGCCGTGCCAAAAAAGTGGATGGCGGTTACCGTCTCACCGGCGCAAAAATGTGGATTACCAATAGTCCGATCGCGGATGTATTTGTGGTCTGGGCCAAAGAAGTTTCTGCCGAAGGTAATGTCGGTGACATTCGCGGATTTATTCTGGAAAAAGGCTGGGAAGGGCTGTCTGCACCTGCGATCCATGGCAAAGTCGGTTTACGTGCCTCGATCACCGGTGAAATTGTGATGGATAATGTCTTTGTCCCTGAAGAAAATGCATTTCCAGAAGTGCGTGGCTTGAAAGGTCCATTTACCTGCCTCAACAGTGCCCGTTACGGGATTGCCTGGGGTGCGATGGGTGCAGCAGAATTTTGCTGGCATACCGCACATCAATACACCATGGACCGTAAACAGTTTGGCCGTCCATTGGCAGCAAACCAGCTGATCCAGAAAAAACTGGCCGATATGCAAACTGAAATTGCCCTTGGTTTACAGGTCGCATTACGTTTTGGTCGCATGAAAGATGAAGGTATCGCGTCAGTTGAAGGAACTTCGCTGATCAAGCGTAATAACTGCGGTAAGGCCCTGGATATTGCACGTCTGGCACGTGACATGATGGGTGGTAACGGGATTTCTGATGAATTTGGTGTAGCCCGTCATCTGGTTAATCTGGAAGTCGTGAATACCTATGAAGGTACTCATGATGTACATGCCCTGATTTTAGGACGTGCACAAACCGGCATCGCTGCATTTTGTAACTAAGTCTAGCTATAACATCTAGCCAGCACATGCTGGCTAGAGCGCCGACTATTTGCTGCCGTTTGTTTGCAAATACCAGGTTTTCTATAAGATATTCAATTAAAATCAAGTGGAAACATGCACATAAATTAAATACCCGATAGGCAGATGATAGGATTATCACCCTGTTTCACTATATCTTTCATATAAATAATTACGTGAAAGATAAAAGTTATAAAAGCACCGGAATGCTCAAAATATTTTAAGGACGCCATGAATACGATCAGTGCGCAACACCCTCATTTGGAAAATGATAACCAACCCAAGCAAAGAGTCTGGATTCTGGCCTTTATCTTCTCATTTTTGGCATTACTGGTTGATGGTGCTGATATTGCATTATTAGCCTACAGTCTGACCAGTCTGAAACAAGAGTTTTCATTAAGTAATATGCAGGCCGGTGCTTTAGGAAGCTGGACGCTTGCAGGCATGGCTATCGGCGGTTTTTTTGGTGGCTGGGCTTGTGACCGTTTTGGCCGGGTTCGTGTGATCGTCATTGCCATCGCATTGTTTTCTTCATTAACTTTCTGGTTAGGATTCGTGGAAAGTTATGATCAGTTCAAATGGCTGCGCTTTACGTCTGCAATTGGACTAGGTGCTCTATATATTGCCTGTAATACCCTCATGGCAGAGTATGTACCCACCAAATATCGCTCTACAGTATTAGCAACGCTTATGACTGGCTGGACTTTAGGCTCGGTGGTCGCAACTGTTCTGGCTGGATGGCTATTGCCTGAATTTGGCTGGCGATACCTCTATTATATTGCCATTATCCCGATTGTACTGGCCTTCGCGATGTACTTCTTGGTGCCTGAACCGAAAGCCTGGTTAGAAGCACGTCAGGCCCACCTGGATGCAAAAGTCAGTGGCATTGTTCAGGAAAAGCCCAAGAACACTTTCAAAATGATTTTTGAAGATGCACTTAGCCGCCGCATGTTTATCCTCTGGTCCTTCAGTACCGCATTTTTACAGTTTGGCTATTATGGAGTCAGCAACTGGCTACCAGCCTATTTAGAGACTGACCTGGGAATCAAGTTTAAAGAAATGACTATGTATATGATCGGAACTTTTCTGATCATGATGTGTACCAAAGTTATTGCCGGTTTTATCGCTGACCGGATTGGCCGTCGTGCGGTATTTGCTTTCGGCACCATGGGTACTGCGATTTTTATCCCTGTGATTGTCTTTGGTAATACGCCAGATAACATTCTCTGGCTGATGTTATTTTTCGGTTTTCTCTATGGTATTCCATACGGTATTAATGCGACTTACATGACAGAAAGCTTCTCCACCAAAGTACGTGGAACAGCAGTGGGTGGTGCCTATAACGTCGGCCGACTGGGTGCTGTATTTGCACCTCTTACCATTGGCTATTTTGCTCAAGGAGGCTCAATTGGTACGGGTTTACTGATTATGGGCATTGCCTATTTTCTTTGTGGCCTGATACCCGCTTTCTTTATTAAAGACCGCTTATTTGATCCGCAAAAGGCAGATTAATCTGCACTTGCAATATAGATAGAACATGCTAGGAAGCAATATGATGAATAAAATCACGCAGGATATCGAGACAGTACTCAAGCAAATTCCTGATGGTGCGCACATTATGACCAGTGGTTTTGGCCTGGCAGGTCAGCCGGTAGAATTAATCGAAGCATTAATTGACCTGGGTCCTAGAGACTTAACCATTATTAACAACAATGCTGCTTCTGGAGATCGTGGTCTAACCAATCTGCTGTTGTCTGGACTGGTTAAAAAAATGATCTGTTCATTCCCACGGGCCAATAACTCAACCGTCTTTGAAGATCTGTACAAGGCCGGAAAAGTTGAACTGGAACTAGTGCCACAAGGTAATCTGGCCTGCCGTATTCAGGCAGCCGGTGCTGGCTTAGGGGCTGTTTTTACTCCAACCGGTTTTGGTACCAAGATAGCTGAGGGTAAAGAAACCCGAAATATCAATGGAAAAGACTATGTGCTGGAATATCCGATTCATGCAGATTATGCCTTTGTGTATGCCAATCAGGCAGATCAGTGGGGCAACTTGACCTACCGTAAGGCAGCACGGAATTTTGGTCCGATCATGGCCAAAGCAGCAAAAACCACCATTGCACAAGTGCATCAGATTGTGGAACTGGGAGAGCTTGATCCAGAGATCATCGTAACGCCGGGAATTTTTGTACAGCATGTGGTCAAAGTTGGAGATATTAAATAATGAATATTCAAAAACGTACACGTGAACAGATTGTGGCTAAAGTGGCACAAGACATTCCAACTGGCTCTTTTGTAAATTTGGGTATTGGTTTGCCGACACGTGTAGCAGGTTATTTAAAACCTGAGCAGGAGGTAATTCTGCACTCAGAAAATGGCGTTTTAGGTTTTGCTGCATTGAGCGATCCTGAACAGGCGGATGATGACCTGATTAACGCCGGTAAAGAACTCGTAAGCATGTTGCAAGGCGGAAGCTTTATGAATTCTGCCGACTCTTTCGATATCATGCGAGGCGGGCATCTGGATATCTGTATCATGGGGGCTTTTCAGGTCGCTATTAATGGTGATCTAGCGAACTGGCATACTGGTAATGCTGATGCTGTACCTGCTGTAGGCGGGGCAATGGATCTGGCAGTAGGTGCTCGCTGTGTCTATGTCTGCATGGAACATGTGACCAAAAACGGTGAAGCAAAAATTGTTGAAGAACTGAGTTATCCTTTAACAGGTAAACATTGTGTCAACCGTATTTATACCGATCTCTGTGTGATTGAATTAAAAGACAATCAGGCTCAGGTTATTGAAATAGTGGATGGCTTAAGTTTTGAAGAATTGCAACGGCAGACTGGCTGTAAATTAGTGGACAGTCGTCAACAAGCAGCCTAAAAATAAGTCCGCAATATTCTGATTGAGTAAAAGTATAGTTTTAGATCACAGCTTCGGCTGTGATTTTTAAATTTTAGAATTATTATCAAATACACGTAATATTGACCATATTTCCGCATTTTAAAGATATAAATACAAACTTTTGCTAATGATTATTTTAATAATAAGTCTAAAATGTTAACAAGCTAAGGAAGGTGATAGTCTGAATGAATAATAATTGTGATGATCAAGAAATTTTTCATATTTTTAATCTGATTGGTCGCCATACTGAACTTAAGCCTATCCTTGATGTCATTAGCCAGTGGCTTGAATCGCGTATACCAGATGCGCTTGTCACCATTATGCTCTATAACGACGACACCCAAACTTTAAACGTTATAAGCGGCAAACAGCATTTTTCAAAAGAGTACTGTAATGCTATTCAAGATTTGAAAATTGGGCCAAATCAAGGGTCGTGTGGCGTAGCTGCCTTTTTACGTCAGTTGGTCATTACTCCGAATTTAATGAAAGACCCAAACTGGCAGCCTTACCGTGCTTTAGTAAACGCAGAAAAATTGTCTAGCTGCTGGTCTATGCCGATTATTAATGCTTCAGATATTCTGTACGGAACGTTTGCCACCTATTATCGAACACCAAAAATACCGACTGAACATCATATTCAGCTTTTACAGCAAGCGGCAAAATTAGTTGCGCTCGCAATTGAGCTTGATCAGGAACGTCAAAAAAGACATGAGCTTAATGAAAAATACAGCTCATTTTATACCTATCATCCAGATATCATTTTTGAACTTGACATACAGGGACATGTGCTTAATACCAATATTGCTTGCGAAGAAATTACTGGTTTTTCTAAAGCACAAATTCATGGTCAGCACTATTGTGCCTTCGTACCGCCCGAATTCCATGAACTTGCTAACGTGTCATTTTCAGAAGCGGAACAAGGTAAAGCTCAACATTATGAACTTCCAATTTATAATGTTACTGGAGATATTTTATGGCTGGATTTGACCAATTTACCGATTATACAAAATCAGAAAGTTACCGGCGTTATTGGCATTGCGCGGGATATTACTTTATCCCGTAAAAACAAGGAGGATCTGCGTTTATTAAAACGGGGAGTAGAAGCCAGTCCGAATAGCCTTTTTATTACCGATGTTTCAGAAGAAAGGTTAATGGTGTATGTGAACCCGGCTTTTCTCAAGCTCACAGGCTATACAGAAACAGAAGTATTAGGGCAAGGCTGTTTTTTCTTGCAGGGTCCAGATACTGATCCGGATCAAATTTCATTACTCAAGCAAGCAGTCAAAAAACAAAAAGAAATTCAGGTCACCATAAAAAGTTATTGTAAAGATGGCAGCTGGTTCTGGAACCGTTTAACCCTAGGTCCTATTTTTGATCAGACTGGAACCTGTACCCATTTTCTAGGAATTCAGGAAGATATTACCCAGCAACTTATTCACGAAGAATATATCCGGCATCAGCATACCCATGATTATTTAACCGGCTTGCCGAACCAGCATGCATTTAAGCAAATTCTGGAAAATATTTTTGAAGTACAGCATGAGAGTTCAGAACCTTTGGTGCTGCTATATATAGACCTGGATGACTTTAAAAATATTAATGACAGCTTGGGTCATCTGGTGGGGGATCAGATTCTTAAAAGTGTGGGTGAGCGGCTGCAAAAATTTATTCAAGACGATAACGTGCTATGCCGCTTTGCTGAAGATGAGTTTATCTTACTGCTTTCAGGAATATATGAGTCATCTGAAGTGGAGGCGATCGCTGGAGAAATTCTTGAGCTTCTTTCCATACTTTTTGTTATTGATCAGTACAAAATACATTTAAGTGCCAGTATTGGTATTGTGGCGGATGACAGCTCAATCCAGCATTCATCTGAACTGATCTATCAGTCGGTCTTGGCAATGCAGGAAGCCAAAAGACAGGGGCGTAATATCTGGCAGTGGTATGAAAAAAACAAAATGCAGCCTGTCGCAGAAATAGATTATACCAATCTGCGTCTGGAACTCATGGAAGCGATCAATCAGGAAAATTTCGACCTGTTCTATCAGCCGCTGGTTCATCCTGAAACTGGACATGTAACAGGTGTGGAAGCCTTAATCCGTTGGTGTCATCCGCAACAGGGTTATATTTCCCCAGCAATTTTTATCCCTCTTGCAGAAAGAACCGGGCAGATTATTAGTGTAGGCCAGTGGGTGCTGGAAAAAGCCTGCGTAGATATTGCTGCATGGAACAAGCAGCACAATCGTCAGATCACCGTATCGGTCAATATTTCTCCGCTCCAATTCCGCAGGGCAGGTTTCCTGCAAATACTTAAACATGTCCTTGCAAGCAGTCAATTGCCTCCGGAACTGCTCAAAATTGAGATTACCGAAGGGGTGATTATTAATGGCGCAGATCGCACCATTGAAATTTTGAAAACGGTACGTGCTTTAGGTGTTCAAGTCGCGATTGATGACTTTGGGACCGGCTATTCAAGCCTGAGTTATCTACGGCGCCTACCGATCAACCAGATCAAGCTAGATCGGAGTTTTATCGAGGAACTGACACTGGATGATCAGAATGCTGCAATTGTTCAATCCATCATTCATCTGGCCCATCAGCTTGATTTAGATGTTGTGGCTGAAGGTGTGGAAACCTTGAATCAAGCCCAATTACTTTATCAACAAGGCTGTGATTTACTACAAGGCTTTTTTTATGCGAAACCTGCGCCTTTAACTGAATTAAAGCCTCTTTATTTATCCATGGAATCTGATCATCCGCAAAGAAATTAAAAATTCAAGGTGAAAGTACAGTGATTAAGGTCTGGGCTGGATATTCACCAAATTGTGTTTTTGATTCAGGTCATAATAATTAATTACAAACATCAGCAAGGCAAATAGAAAACCGAGTGCTACACAGGCCGGCCAGCCATAGATTTTCCATAAACTTAAAGACAGAAATGCACCAAGCCCGGCACCAGAAAAATAACAGGTCATGTAGATGGCATTAATACGCGAGCGGGCTTGGACTGAAAGCCGATAGACCAGATTCTGGTTGAGTACATGTAAAGATGAAATGCCAAAATAGGCAATCATCAGGCCCAGAATATATAACCATAAACTGCGCTGTGCAAAAGCCAGGGGAATCCAGGCCAAAATCAGTCCAGCTGTCGCGAGCTGTGCCAGCCACTTCTCCCGATGGCGGCCAATCATTTTCCCCGTCCATTGTGAAGACCAGATCCCGATTACCCCCACGACGCCCATCAGACCAATCTGGAAGTCATTAAAATGGTAGGGTGCTTCTGCCAGAATAAAAGTCATGGTGGTAAAAATGATGCTCAGCATTCCAAAACCCAGACCGCCGATAAGACTCCGTCGCATCAACATCGGCTCGGTCTTGGCAAAGGTAAATAAGGAATAATAGATCTGTAAAATGCTCATCTGTAACTGGCTTTTCGCTTTGGGTAACTGATACCACATCGCAATACTTAAAAGTAAAATGGCGCAACCACTTAATAAGTACACGGCATGCCAGGACCATAAGGTAGAAATCATTCCTGATACAGTTCGGGCAAACAGGATACCGACCAGAACACCACTCATCAGCAGACCCACCACTTCGGCACTTTTTTCACGCTGCGATAAATTGGCGGCAAAAGGAATCAGAATCTGGGTGCTAATAGAACAAAATGAGGCAAGCAGGGTAAAGCCATACAGCATCTGCAAATTACTGCTGGCAGACAGTCCGATCAGTGCCAGGCCGGTACAGCACATCAGGCTACAGATATATAAACGCTTTTCAAATAAATCACCCAGAGGCACAAACAAAAACAGACCGGCTGCATAGCCAATCTGAGTCAGGACCACTGTCCAGCCAGACTGCGCCACACTTATATTTAAGTCCTGGGCAATCGAATAAATTAAGGGCTGGTTAAAGTAATTACAACCTGCGCAGAGCGCGCAGGTCATGGCCATCATAAACATGAAACGGCGTGAGGGTTGCCCTTGGGCTGACATCCTTGTCTCCTCAGACTTTAGAAGCGATAGGTCGCTGATAAATTTACCCGTGAAATATCAGCTTCTTTGGCATCAAAGGTTTCGCGTTTACCATGATGATATTCCGCGCCCAGATTGATATTCGGAACTGGAGAATAAATCACATTGGCCACATAGTCGGTTAAGCGTTTATTACTTTCCGGATTTGCTCTTGCATATTCACTTGAGTCATCAAAGTCGACCAGACTGCCGGAAATGCTGCTCCGCCATTTTGGTGTGAACTTATGGGTAAAGCCGATATTCAGACTGTTAAATGAATTCAGTAAAAGTTCATCATTCGCAGTATCAACTGAATAATCACCACCCCAGGCTGCGCCATCGGCGGTCGAGCCCTGAACTAAATAGGCCGCAATCCGCTGATCCCCGACGATATGAAAATAATTGCCCTGAACCGAGTTTTTATCATCAATAAGATAGCGTCCACCAACGCCCACGCCCCAGCCGATTTTATTAATATCACCTGTATCCGTTTGAGCCTGCTTTTCATTGACAAAGCCTTGTGCCAATAAATGTAAGGGACCAGACTGATGCACATATTTGCTGGTGAATGCCGGTAAGGCAGATGAGCGGTCGCCACTTGCCATATATTCCAGGCCGACATTCCAGGTATTTTCCGGATCAAGTTTGAAAGCATAACTGACTTGAGGCGTACGCAGAACCGAACCGCCGAGCAGTAAACTGTAGTCTACTGCTTCTGTACTGATTTCAGGTGTAGACATCAGTGACCAGGCCTGACCAAAAGTCCAGTTATAATATTTAAAATGGGCATGACGAATGCGTAATCCGCCATCACCTTTACCATTATTGGTCCAGAAGTCAGCTTCTACACGTGCCGATACATTTGGATTACCGCCAATATCTTTGGCCAGAAAACCAATCCGGCTGGCTGCTAAAGTGAAATCTGAACGTACCGAATCCGGTTCAGTAAAAGGTACTTTATTGATCTGGTTAATGGTACGGCCACGCGTTTCGGTAGTGCTCTTAAAATCTACTGCGCCATCCAGACGGATCAAGCCATAAACATCGACATTATCAAGCATTGAACCTAAAGTCTTGGCGTCTGCAGTTTTAGTTTGTTCCTGTTGGGCTTTTAAGGACAACTGGGCTGCTTTTTGTTGTTGCAGCTCAGCCTGAATTTGCTTTAATTGCGTTTCTAAAAACTCGATACGATCAGGAGAAACCTCTGCTGAAAATGCCTGTGCTGATGCGATACTGCACAGCGTAACTAATACTATTTTTTTCATTTCTTAATCCCTAAAGAAATTTTCAGATGTAAATAAGGAAAGCGCTTTCCTTTTGATTGCCTTAATTTTTAAATTTAAATAAAGGTGATTTTGACTTTCGAAGCATGAATATCGTGCTCGTCAAATGAGCAATATTCTGTTCAGCTAACAACAGATATTGGCTTGCAAGGTCAAAAAAGATGAAGTGTGAGGAGGGTGGTTTGTTGAGCCGCCCTCCAGGTGGTCAGTTATTCTGCTTTTTGTGGATCGTATAAACGGTCTTTAATAAACAGGGCAGGAATCAGGCCACACAGGAAATAAGCTGCACCCATCACCATCAGGCCGGTTCCGATTGAACCATGCATCGCCAGATAACCGATGGTGATTGGAGCAAAAACAGCACCAATTCGGCCAATATTAAATGCACCGCCTACAGCAGTACCGCGCACCCCGGTCGGAAAGCTTTCAGTTAAATACGTTGCATTAATGGCATAAGGAATACCGTACAGGAAACCGAAGATCAGCATTAAGACACCAATATTTTCAGGGGTATGCAGATATACCACCACTGGAATAAAAATCGCGGTGCCCATGGTGCCAAAAGCAAATACGATGCGGCGGCCAATTTTATCTGCCACATAGCCGGCAATCACTTTGGCAAAGATCATGGTCAGGAAAGTACCGACCATATAAAGGGCCATTTCCTTGAACTTGATGCCTAATTCAGCTTCCAGATATGTCGGTAACCAGTTGCTTACTCCAAAATAACCGAACAGCAGGAAACCGGAACTGAAAGACCACAAGATAAACATTTTGCCATGGGTCTTGTCTTTCAGAATGGTGACATATGGATTGCCTTTTTTGGCATCATTATCCACGATCTGACCCGTACGCTTCATTTCACGGACACGTTTCCATGATTCTGGCTCAGGCACCATAAAGTGCATCAAGACACCCAGTGCCAGTGGTGCAATGGTAATCCAGTACAGCATACGCCAGCCAAACTCGGGAATAATCCAGCCAGACAGCAGGGTAATCACCAGCGAGCCCAAGGTAAAACCGGTCATGAGTGTGGCCAATACTGTGGTACGGTATTTGGTTGGCACATATTCAGACATCAAGGTGTTGCAGGCAATATATAAACAGCCTAAACCCAGACATGAAAGCGTACGCAAAATTGCAAATTCAGTATAAGACTGGGCAAAACCTGAATAGGCAGACAGTAGGGAGAAGGTGATGGTTGCCAGTACAATCACACGAACCCGTCCAAATCGATCACAGGCCCATCCACCGACAAACCCGCCAATCCCCATACCCAATAAAGACCAGCTGCCTAAAGCACCCGCCTGCATCGAGCTTAAACCCCATTCTGCTTTTAAACTAGTCAGGCTGAAAGCCAAAATACCAATATCCGCACCGTCACACAGCAAGATCAGGAAAGCAAAGATAAAAGCTGTAATCCACAGGCGTTTTGGTGCCTGTTTAATGGTGTCCTCGGAAGAGACAGGTGTTTTATTGTCTCCTGTGACGATCGTGTCGCTTGTCATTCTTATATCCTCTATTTATTAAAAACAGCATTCCTATGCTGCCACTACATCCATTTTATTCCTCACGGAAACGTATTTTCCTTGATCTAAGGAGATTGCTTCTGTTTGCCTGAGCCGTATCCACCATCCGGCTGCAGTGATTTTTTCAATTTCCAGGCTGAAAAATCAGCATTTACTGAGGATTTATGTTTCACAAATCAATATTTAGTTTTGCTCTGTGGTTATTTTTTACTTAAATAAACAACCAAATTACATTTAAAATATTTAATTCCGTATTGCGAAATCAATTAATCATAAAATTACTAGCCAAACAAGAGTTTTTACTCTATTTTTAGTAAAAAATAACTTATTAGAGTTTATGGACTAAAAAAACTTGATTTAATGACCTAAAAATCATATGTTTTATACAAAATAAAGTTTCGCTATACAAAATAAATGGAGATTATAATGGAACAGGTCGTTCAAATAGAGCAAATCTCGACGCATGTGGCGATGGTTAAAATTCATCGGCCTGAAGCAAAAAATGCCTTGAATACAGAAGTACGTCAGAAACTTGCTGCTGCTTTTCTACAGCTCAATGATGATGAAAATATCCGTGCCATTATTCTCACTGGGGGCGAAACAGACTTTGCCGCAGGGGCCGACCTGAAAGAATTAGCGACTGCTGAAACTATCCAGATGATGCAGCGCCGTACTGAACGTTACTGGCAGGCTATTGCCCAGTGTTCAAAACCGGTGATTGCCGCTGTAAACGGATATGCACTGGGGGGTGGCTGTGAACTGGCAATGCATGCTGACATTATTATTGCCGGAAAAAGTGCCCAGTTCGGTCAACCGGAAGTGAAAGTTGGCGTGATGCCGGGTGCAGGTGGCACTCAACGTTTATTCCGTGCAGTGGGTAAATTTCATGCCATGCGCATCATCATGACCGGTTGTCTGGTACCTGCGCCGGAAGCTTATCAAATTGGCCTGGTCTCTCAAGTGACCGAGGACAATGAAACCCTTGCCACTGCCATCAAGATGGCCGAAGGTCTGGCAAAATTACCGCCAATTGCCTTGGAGCAAATCAAGGAAGTGGCATTACTGGCCGAAGATGTGCCGCTCAATGCCGGACTTAGCCTGGAACGTAAGTCTTTCCAGATGCTGTTTTCTTCAGAAGACCAGAAAGAAGGCATGCAGGCCTTTATTGAAAAACGTAAACCGAATTATCAGGGACGATAAGCATGAGCATTCAAATTCAGAAAATCGGTATTATTGGTGTCGGCACCATGGGTGCAGGCATTGCCCAGATTGCCATTCAGTCTGGGCATGATGTGGTGTTATTTGATGCCAAAGCCGGTGCAGCCGAACAGGCGCAGGAAAAACTGGCTAAAACACTGAATACACTGGCCGATAAAGGCAAGTTTAGCCACGAAAAAGCAGCTGAAGATATTGCCCATTTATCAATCGCGCAGCAGCTAGAAGACTTGAAAGATTGTGATCTGATTGTTGAAGCGATTATCGAAAATCTGGAAATCAAGCAAAAGCTGATGCAGCAACTGGAAGCGCTTGTAAAACCGGAAGCCATTCTGGCATCGAATACCTCTTCATTATCGATCAGTGCCATTGCTGCCAATTGCAGTCAGCCGGAACGTGTGGCCGGCTATCATTTTTTTAATCCGGTACCACTGATGAAAGTGGTGGAAGTGATCGAAGGCTTCAATACCCGCGCTGATATTGTGCAAGCCTTGACTCAATTATCTACCAAGATGGGACATCGCCCGGTCAAAGCCAAAGATACCCCAGGATTTATCATTAACCATGCCGGTCGGGCCTTTGGCAGTGAAGCCTATGCCATTCTGAATGAAAATGTCACGCCATTTTATGAGATTGACCGGATTTACCGCGATGGGATCGGTTTTAAAATGGGACCTTTTGAGCTAGGCGATCTGACCGGTATGGATGTATCGCATCCGGTGAGTGAATCGATTTATCACCAGTATTATGAAGAAGCACGTTACCGTCCAAGTGTGATTACCCGTCAACGCTTTATTGCCAAACAGCTCGGTCGTAAAACCGGTAAAGGCTTCTATGATTACACTTCAGGTAGCAAAGTAGGTGATGTGGCTCCAACACTGGTTGAAAAGCTCGATCACTATCCAGCAGTCTGGCTAGGCACAGAATATAGTGAAGATCGTCAGGCGCTTGAGCAGTATCTGCAACAGTTCAATATTCAGATCGAACAAACTGAAACACCTTCGGCAGATGCCTTAATCTTAATTGCCACTTATGGTGAAGATGCAACTTCAGCCGCTGTCCGTTATCAGGTGACACCTCAGCAAGTGGTCTGCATCGACCTGCTCTATGGTCTGAATAAACATCGCACTTTAATGCCAACTCTTGTGACCAAGCCTGAACTGACTCATGCCGCACAATCGATTTTTAATCTGGATGGCGTGACTGCGAGCACAATTCAGGAAAGTGTCGGCTTTGTGGCGCAGCGTGCTTTGGCGATGATTGTGAACCTTGGTTGTGATATTGCCCAGCAAGGCGTAGCTACGGTAGAAGACATTAACATTGCCGTGAAATTAGGCCTCGGTTATCCGCATGGCCCAATTGAATGGGGTGATGTATTGGGTGCTGAAAAAATCCTGAAAATTCTGGATCGCATGACCGCGATTACCCGTGACCAGCGCTACCGTCCAAGTCCTTGGCTGCGTCGCCGTGTTCAGCTCGGTTTAGCACTTGTCCATAGCACACATTAATTAAAAAGTTAAAGGAATAACATTCATGTTAAATGCATATATCTATGATGGGTTACGTTCACCAATTGGTCGCCATGCAGGAAGTCTGGCAAGTGTCCGTCCAGATGATCTGGCAGCAACCGTAATTAGAAATCTGCTGGAAAAAACCGGTATTCCGGCAGCAGATGTAGAAGATGTCATCTTTGGCAGCACCAATCAGGCCGGTGAAGATAGCCGTAATGTGGCACGTTTTGCAGCATTGTTAGCCGGTATGCCGGTCACTGTGCCCGGACAGACCATCAACCGTCTATGTGCTTCGGGTCTAGGGGCAGTGATTGATTCGGCGCGCGCGATTACCGCAGGCGAAGGTGAGCTGTATATTGCCGGTGGTGTAGAAAGCATGTCACGTGCGCCTTTTGTGATGGGTAAAGCAGAAAGCGCGTATTCACGTGAGGCCAAAATTTATGATACGACCATTGGTACCCGTTTTCCGAACCGGAAATTCACTGAACAGTTTGGCGCACACAGCATGCCGGAAACTGGTGATAATGTGGCTGAAGAATTTGGTATTTCACGTGAACAGGCAGATACTTTCGCCGCTGCATCACAGGCAAAATATCAGGCAGCAAAAGAAGCAGGTTTCTTTGCAGGTGAAATTACTCCAATTGAAGTTTCTCAAGGACGAAAATTGCCGCCTAAACAGGTCACTGAAGATGAGCATCCACGTGCTTCTTCAACATTTGAAGCATTATCCAAGTTAAAACCGCTATTTGAAGGTGGGGTGGTGACTGCGGGGAATGCATCAGGTATCAATGACGGCGCTGCAGCACTGATGATCGGCAGTGAAAAAGTTCAGGAACAGTACGGCTTAAAACCTCTGGCGCGGATCCTGTCTTCAGCCGCGGCTGGGATTGAGCCACGCATCATGGGTGCAGGTCCAATTGAAGCAATCAAAAAAGCCGTAAAACGTGCAGGCTTAACGCTGGACGATATGGACATTATCGAGATCAATGAAGCATTTGCCAGTCAGGTATTGTCTTGCCTGAAAGGTCTGGATGTTGCTTTTGATGATCCGCGTGTCAACCCAAATGGTGGCGGAATTGCGATTGGCCATCCACTGGGCTGTTCGGGTGCGCGTTTGGCTTTAACCGTTGCGCGTCAGTTACAGCGTACCGGTAAAAAATATGCCGTGATCAGCCTGTGTATTGGTCTGGGTCAAGGCTTGGCAATGGTGATTGAAAACCCTGAAGCAGCTTAACCGCTTGAGTTATTACCTTCATGCCATGTATAGATGATATGCATGGCATTTTTTATTGCGCTATTTATATAGATAGAGAAATAAAAATCCCTGCACATGCAGGGAATGTTTAAATCAGTTCAAAGACTATTTGCGTCCAGTCACCAATAAAGTCGCTGAACCAAAGGCATAAACTTTACCTTCTTTATCGACAATCCGGCCTTCTGAAGTGAGTACATTACGTCCGATCCGGATGACTTCACCAATGGCAGTATAGGTTTCACCACTTTTCATGGCTTTCAGCATTTTCACATTCAGATCGATGGTCGAAAAACTTACCCCGGCATCAACCGTCGTATGCACGGCAGCACCGGTCGCACTGTCTAAAACCGTTGCACAAAAACCGCCATGAATCCCACCTTGTAAATTGTAATGGCGCTGATCGGGGCGTACTTCATATTCCACATAGTTCTCACGCACCAACGTTAGACGCATGGGAATAATTTCACTCATGGCTGAACTGGAAATTTCCCCATTCTTGATGGCAGTGAGATATTCAAGTCCGTTTAATTGTGATGTTGGCATAGCAACTCCTTGTAATGATTTATTTCGCCTTATGAAATAATATTCTGTTTTTCTAAAATTATGATATAACAGATAGTGATCAAAATGCTATATTTTTCCAGGATGGAATCATGACAATAAAAACTCTGGTTACAGATGCTGAATGGCAGGCACGTTGTGAGCTTGCAGCGCTTTATCGCATTATTGCGCATTACCGGATGACCGACCTGATTGATACCCATATCAGTTTAAGAGTGCCCGATCAGCCAGACTGCTTTCTGATTAATCAGTATGGCGTCGCTTTTGAAAAAATGCGTGCCTCAACGCTGGTCAAGATCAATCATGCAGGACAGGTCGTAGAAAGCTATGAACAGGACAAGCCGGTGAATATGGCTGGCTTCGTGATCCACTCCGCAATTCACGAAGCACATCCTCATCTGAATTGCGTCATTCATACACATACCGCAGATGGGATAGCCGTTTCTGCCCAGAAACATGGACTTCTGCCAATTTCCCAGCATGCGCTGAAATTTTATCAGCAGTTGGCCTATCACGAGTATGAAGGCGTGGCACTGTCAACAGATGAGCAGGAACGCCTGATTGAGGATTTAGCTGGTCATCGTGCCATGATTTTACGTAATCATGGCCTATTAACGGCTGGCGAAACCATTGCACGGGCTTTTCATGAAATTTATTTTCTGGAGCGCGCCTGTCAGGCACAGGTCAAGGCTTTAAGTGGCGGTGCTGAATTACATTATCCAAGTGAAGACGTGCGGATTAAAACCGCCAAACAGTTCGCCAGTCCGTTGGTAGAACCGATTTTACAGCGTGCCTGGCAGGCTGCTTTATCCCTGATTGAGCATCAATATACGGAGTATGCATCATGATTGTGATTTCCAGTACTGTGCCGAACATTGAAGCCATTCTGGTCAAGTCTTTTCAGAAATATGCCCCTGAGGACAGTTTTTGTACAGTGGACAGCCCGGAAGCAGAGCAGGCGACCACGGCCGCCTGCTGGTTTCCAGATCTGGAGAAATTGCAGCAGCTTCCAAAACTTGGCCTGATCCATTCGATTGCGGCCGGGGTCGAGCATTTAAACTTGAATGAGATACGACCGGATCAAGCCGTGTGCCGGGTACTCGATCCGCATCATCAAAAAGGCATGTTTGATTATCTGCTTTGGGGTGTGCTGTATTTTCAGCGTTATTTTGACCGCATGATTCAGCAACAAAAGCAGCAGCTATGGAAGCAGTATCGTCAGAGTTATAGCCAGCATATCCAGATCGGAATTATGGGCCTTGGGCATATGGGGGCTTATGTAGCAGAACGTTTTGCCGACATGGGCTATCAGGTCTCGGGCTGGGCCAATTCCCCGAAAGAGATTAAACAGGTTAAAAGCTATGTCGGTTCAGAACAGTTGTCCGATTTCCTGGCTCAAAGCCAGATCCTGATTAACCTGTTGCCACTTACAGAAGAGAATACCGGCATTCTATCTACTGAATTATTCCAGCAACTCCCTGAACAGGCAGCTCTCATTCAGGTCGGGAGAGGCCAGCATTTAATCGAACAGGATTTATTGAAGGTGCTGGATTCAGGTCATCTACGAGGTGCAATTGTCGATGTGTTTGAACAGGAGCCACTGCCTGCCGAGCATCCATTCTGGCAGCATGAAAAAATTATCGTAACCCCACATGTGGCCTCACATGCGCCGATGTCGGTAGTGGTGGAACAGATTCTGGAGAATGACCGCCGTTTCAAGCAGGGTCTGGAGTTGTGTCATCAGGTAGATGTCAACAAAGGTTATTAATTGTAGGGATACAGATAAAAATAAGGAGATTGCGAATGTGGGATACGATTCAAACTCAGGTTCAGCAAGGCATCGCGACTTTAAGCTTTAACCGCCCGGAGTCACTTAACAGTTTTAACCGGAAAATGCATGAGGAAGTGCAGCAGGTGCTGAAAAGCTGGAATACAGATCCGGATATACGGGTGATTGTGATTCGTGGCAATGGTCGGGCCTTTTCAGCGGGACAGAACTTAAAAGAACGTGCCGGACAGCTCGGCAAGGTGCCTTTGCCACCACAAGGTTCGCTGGCCAAATATTATAATCCCTTGATTAAGCTGATCCGTGAGAGTCCCAAACCGGTGATTGCAGCAGTAAATGGAGTTGCTGCCGGTGCAGGTGCCAATATCGCGCTGGCCTGTGATCTGGTCATTGCCAAGGAAAGTGCCCGATTTATTCAGGCCTTTTCCAAAATCGGCTTGATTCCCGATGCTGGTGGCACCTGGATGTTGCCACATTTAATCGGTTATGCACGTGCCATGGCACTGACTTTACTCGGTGAACCCTTACATGCCAAAGAGGCTGCCGAAATGGGCATGATCTGGAAAATGCTTCCAGATACAGAATTTGATGTTTATATCGACGACATTACACAGCGACTGGCACAACAGCCGACTTATGCACTGGCTTTAACCAAACAGGCCTTGCAACGCAGTGCTGAAAATACCATCGACCAGCAACTGGAGCTGGAACAAAACCTGCAATATCTGGCGCTAAACAGTCAGGATTATAAAGAAGGCGTCCAGGCTTTTTTCGAAAAACGCCCTGCACAATTTACCGGATGCTAAGGAGAGCTTGCATGAACATTCAGACCCGTATAACCGAGCTTTTAGGGATTCGCTATCCGATTATTCAGGGTGGCATGATGTGGGTCGGTACAGCGGAAATGGCCAGTGCTGTATCTAATGCTGGCGGCTTGGGAACATTAACGGCACTAACGCAACCAACGCCAGAAGCACTGGTCAAGGAAATTGCACGTTGCCGTGACATGACTGATCAGCCTTTTGCGGTGAATCTGACTTTATTACCCGCTGTGAATCCGCCGCCGTATGCCGAATATCGACAGGCCATTATTGAAAGCGGTATCAAGATCGTAGAAACAGCAGGCAATAAGCCACACGAACATATTGAGGCATTTAAACAGCATGGCATCATTGTGATTCATAAATGTACCTCGGTTCGTCATGCACTTTCAGCGCAAAGAATCGGTGCGGACGTGATCTCGATTGACGGTTTTGAATGTGCCGGGCATCCGGGTGAAGATGATATTCCTGGCCTGATCCTGATTCCTGCGGCAGCAGATCAGCTTACTGTACCGATTGTGGCCAGTGGCGGTTTTGCTGATGGTCGTGGTCTGGTCGCAGCATTGGCTTTGGGTGCAGAAGGCATCAATATGGGCACACGCTTTTGTGCGACTCAGGAAGCGCCAATCCATCCGAACATCAAACAGTTTTATGTCGACAATGATGAAAGGGCGACACATCTACTGTATCGGCAGTTTAGAAATACTGCGCGTGTTGCCAAAAATGCAGTATCTGAGCTGGTGGTGAAAATGAGTGAAGATCCAGGTCTGGAGTTTGAACAGATTCGTCCCTATGTCAGTGGTTTAAAAGGCAAGCTTGCGCTGGAAAATGGCGATGTAGATGCGGGCGTACTGACCGCTGGACAGGTGATGGGATTGATTCATGATATTCCGACCTGTCAGGCGCTGATTGACAATATCATGCAGGATGCCGAGCAGATTATTTATCAACGTTTGGCTCAATTTTTCCCGCGCTAGATCATCTAAGCGTTATCACTCAATAAAAAGCCATTCAAGCATGAATGGCTTTTTTTCATGTTGAATATTTTTATTTTTTAAATAGGAAATTTCACAGAATGACTAGATTTTATACTGGGACTTATATTATATTGGATTTAAAACATAATTTCGTATTATGAAATTTTAAGTCATAAATATACAAATTAAAAACTCATGCAAGGGAATTACGATGAGAAATTATATTGCGCCATTAAAAGACATGACGTTTGTGCTGAAAGACCTGCTCAATGTGGAACAGAAATATCAGGGCTATACCAGGTTCGCAGACAAAGTATCGATGGATATTATGGAGCAATATCTGGAAGTCGCTGCCGATTTTTGCCAAAACGAACTGCTACCGATTAATGCCACAGGCGATCAGCAGGGTTGCCGTTTACAAGATGGCGTGGTAACCACACCAGATGGTTTTAAAGCGGCTTATGATAAATATGTGGAACTTGGCTTTACCTCATTAACCGGTGATGAAAAATATGGCGGCCAAGGCTTCCCGACTTTATACCGTATCGCGATTTCAGAAATTATTACCGCGACCAACTGGTCTTGGGGCATGTATCCGGGCCTATCACACGGTGCTATGCGCACTCTGGAACACCACGGAAGCGATGAGCAAAAACAGAAATTTCTGGTGCCTTTAATTGCCGGCCGCTGGACTGGAACCATGTGTTTAACCGAATCGCATGCTGGTTCAGATCTGGGATTAATCCGTACCAAAGCAGTGCCAAATGAAGATGGCAGTTATAGCATCAGCGGTGAGAAAATCTTTATATCTGCCGGTGAACATGACCTGGCTGAAAATATTGTGCATATCGTACTGGCACGTTTACCCGATGCGCCTGCCGGTACCAAAGGTATTTCGCTGTTTATCGTGCCGAAATACAATTTGGATGAAGCGGGCAATGTGGCTTCGCGTAATGGCGTGGTCTGCAGCGCGCTTGAACACAAAATGGGGATTCACGGGAATGCGACTTGTGTACTGAATTTTGACAATGCCAAAGGTTTTCTGATCGGGCCTGAAAACCGCGGCCTGAACTGCATGTTTACCTTTATGAACTCGGCGCGTATTGGTACAGCCATTCAAGGCTTGGCAGCAGCAGAATCTTCTTATCAGGGGGCATTGGCTTATGCCAAAGACCGTCTGGCGATGCGTTCACTTGAAGGTGCAAAAGCGCCAGGCCAGCCTGCAGATCCGATTATCGTACATCCGGCAGTACGTAACATGCTTCTGACTCAAAAGGTGTTTGCAGAAGGTTCACGTGCACTTGCATATTATCTGGCGACCTATGCCGATATTGCTGAAGCCACTGACAGCCCGGAAGAAAAGAAAGCAGCTGAAGACCGTCTGGCATTATTAACCCCAATTGCCAAAGCATTAATGACTGAAACTGGCATAGAAGCGGCTAAACATGGTATGCAGATTTTCGGTGGTCACGGTTATATAGCTGAACATGGCATGGAACAGATTGCCCGTGATGCACGTATTGCCAGCCTCTATGAAGGAACCACTGAAATTCAGTCTATCGATTTACTGGCGCGTAAAGTTCTAGGTTCAAAACTGGGTCTGCTGACGGCATTAACCGATGAAATCCAAGCTTATGTGAAAGAGCACCAACAACATGTCCAGTTCAGCCAGCAAGTTGCACAAGTCAGCCAGTTGACTGAACAATGGCTGGAATTAACCAGAACCATTCAGGAGCAAGCTCAACAGTCTGCCAATGAAATTGGGGCAGCATCAGTTGACTACCTATATTTCTCTGGTTATGTCGTGTCCGCTTATCTGTGGCTGAAAATGGCAATTACTGCGCAGCAGAAAATTGAAGAAGGCAATACTGATCCGTTCTATGCAGCCAAGATCAAAACGGCACAATTCTTCTTTGCACGTATTTTGCCAAGAACTTCAACCCACTTTGCCAATATTCAGGCGGGTGGTGAAAGCCTGTTTTTACTTGAACCTGAAGAGTTCAAATTTGATTAAACCTTTTGACCCACGATACTCGTGTCGTGGGTCTTTTTTTAATAATTTTTGCATCTTCACTCCATTCAAATATTGAGATTTATTTTCGGGTGTTGAATAAACCATAAAACAACAAGATCAGGAGTCTATATGGATTTAGACATGATTACTCGACAGTTTCCTTATGCTGACCTGCAGCTTACTTTTCATGAAGTCGGACAGCGTTCTGCATTTCCCACCATTATTCTGATTCATGGCACCGGTGGAAATACCGACAAGCATTTCAGCTATATTTTTCCTATGCTGGGTATTCATCAGCGGGTTTTATCCATTGATTTGCATACCCCCGATAAAGCTGATCTAAAGGTGACTGATTTTAGCCAGCAGGTTGAAGCGCTGATTCAACATGCAGTTGCAGAAGATGAAACCATTACAGTGGTAGGCTATTCACTCGGTGCCGTGATTGCTGCACAAGTAGCAGCCAGTTTAAAACAGCGCATAGCGCGTTTGATCCTGTTAGCCGGTTGGGCCAAGACCAGCTCGGTGCAACAACTGCGTACGGTTATCTGGCAGCAATTATTTACTGAACAATCTGCGGCCTTGCCTCATTTTGTCAATTATTGCCTGTATAGCGATGATTATCTGTCTGCACGAAGCGAACAGCAGGTGTTGGATCTGGCACGTTTTGTTAAACCATCCCAAGATGCAGCCAAACAGCGTGAACTAAATTATCGCATTGATATTACATCGATCTTGCCTGAGATTGGTGCAGAAACTCTAGTCGTTGCCTGCCGTGAAGACCGCATGGTGCCTGTAGCCCAAGCAAAATTGCTGTTTGCTTCAATTTCGAACAGTCGCTATATCGAAATTTCTTCAGGACATGCGCTCTATATCGAAGCGCCAGCCGAAGTGGTGCAACTGGTCAACCAGTTTAGCCAGCATCCAGAACAATATTCGGTGAATCAAAAAATCCAGCCTTATATGCCTTAAAGGAGATAAATAATGCAAGCTCAAGGACAGCGCAGCAAGATTCTAATTGTAGGCAGTGGTTTTGGTGGTTTGGGAATGGCAATCCGCCTTAAACAGCAGGGCATCCACGATTTTAAAATCATTGAACGTGCAGCAGAAGTGGGCGGCACCTGGCGTGACAATACCTATCCCGGGGTCGCCTGTGATGTACCTTCCCACTTATATTCTTTCTCTTTTATTAAAAATCCGGACTGGTCACGTGTGTTTCCGCAAGGGGCAGAAATTCAGCGATATTTAATTCAATGCTGTGATCAGGAAAAAATCCGGCCCCATATTGATTTTCACACCCAATTGGAAAGAGCCAGTTGGAATGCTAAAGAACGTATCTGGGAAATTCACACCTCTAAAGGTTTGTATCAGGCTGAGATCTTAATTACCGCAACCGGACATCTGGCAGATGAGCATCTCCCGCAAATTCCGGGGCTGGAAGAATTTGAAGGCCAGGTCATGCATTCAGCACGCTGGAATCATCAGATAAGTTTGGAGAACCAGCATGTCGTTGTGGTGGGTTCAGGGGCTTCAGCCGTTCAGCTTGTGCCGGAAATTGCCAAAACAGCAAAAAACCTGACCGTCTTGCAACGTAGTGCACCATATATTTTGCCCCGACCAGACCGACCTTATTCTGAGTCAGAAAAACAGCTTTTCCGCAAAGATCCGGACAGTATGTCAGCCTTAAGACATTCCTTGTTTTGGGGCAATGAATACAATTTTGCCCAGCGCCGTAATCTGAAAAGCCAGTTTGAGCGGGTCAAGAAAAACTGCCTGCAATTCTTAAAACATCAGATTTCAGATCCTGAATTACAGCACAAACTCACGCCGAATTATGAACCTGGTTGTAAGCGCTTATTGCTTTCTAATGATTATTATCCAACCTTTTTAAAACCGCATGTCACACTTGAAGATTCAGCATTGGCAGAAGTTACGAAAGACGGTGTATTAAGCCAGGCTGGAAATAAATTTTTTGCAGATATCATCGTATTTGCCACCGGATTTGAAGCGGCACGTCCACCTTATGCCGCGAAGGTGGTAGGTAAACAGGGTTTAAGCCTGGAGCAGCAATGG
Organism: Acinetobacter sp. YH18001; assembly: GCF_013416975.1. NCBI lineage: Bacteria > Pseudomonadati > Pseudomonadota > Gammaproteobacteria > Moraxellales > Moraxellaceae > Acinetobacter > Acinetobacter sp. YH18001. Next base: position 26,027 of record NZ_VPEU01000023.1, read on the forward strand.
TCCAGTGGTATGCAGGGTTATCAGTCAACGACCGTACACAACTTTCCAAACCTGTTCATCCTGAATGGGCCAAATACAGGCAGTGGACATAATTCAGCACTTTATTTTCTGGAAACCCAGTTTGATCTGGTGCTGGATGCCTTGCAGTTTTTTGAGCAGCAACAGATTCAGGTCTTTGAAGCAGATCAAGAAGCTGAAAATAGCTATATGCAGGAGCTACAGCAGCTTTCCCAAGGTAGTGTCTGGTTATCGGAAAGCTGTAAAAGCTGGTATCTGGACCCGGTCAGTCGCAAGCTGACTTTGGTCTGGCCTGATTATGCTCATTCATTTAGGGATAAAAATCAGCATTTTATTCGTAGCGGTTATCACTACAAGTATGTTGAATCGAGACAGCAGAAAGTGGTTTAAAAATATTTAATTAAAATCAAAATCTTATGGTTTAAATAATACAAAATAATTGTAAATCCAGGACAGGAGTATAGTCATGAGCAGTCAGCCATGGATGGAAGAATATAAAAAGTGGAATATCAATCCGGAGTTTACCCGGCCAGATCCTGAGAAAACGCTGAGCACGACAATTGCTGAGAATTTGGTGAAATTTCAGGATAAAACCGCATTTATTTATCTGGATCGTAAATTCAGCTATCACGATATCGATATGTATAGCCAGAAACTGGCAAGCTATTTACAGAGTCTTGGGCTGACTGCTGGCAGCCGTATTGCCGTGATGTTACCCAATATTATTCAGTATCCAATTGCGACCTTTGCCATTATTCGTGCCGGTTATGTGCTGGTCAATGTCAATCCCATGTACACCCAGCGCGAGCTCTATCATCAGCTACAGGATTCAGGTGCAGAAGCCTTGATTATCCTGGGGCAGACTTTGGAGCAATTAATAACATTAGATAAATGCCCTGAACTCAAGTATGTCATTTCAACGCATCCGCTGGATTTTATTCAAGAGCAGCCAAGTGCTATTTATAGTCAGGCAGCACAATATCCGGATAAACAATTTTCTGACTTTAAACAGGCGATTGATCAAGTCGAAACGATCGATTTTAAGACGCCTGTACAGCATCAGAAAGATACGGTCATTCTGCAATATACCGGTGGAACAACGGGTGTATCCAAAGGTGCTGAACTGAGCCATCGCAATATTCTTTTTAATATCGCGCAGAACAGTACGGTCTTTATCAGTCATTTCGGAGATCGCTATGCTACCGAAGATGAATATGTGTTCTGTGCCTTACCGCTGTATCACATTTATGGTTTTACTATCTGCCTGTTCAGTTATGGTTTGAGTCGCGGTTTCGCCAATGTCCTGATTCCGAACCCGAGAGATCTGGATGCTTTGCTGGATCAATATCAGAAACACCCACCGACTGTTTTTCCGGGCGTGAATACCATGTTTAACGCGCTGGGACATCATCCTCGATTTCGTGAGCTGGATCATTCACGTCTTAAAACCACCACAGGTGGTGGATCGTCTATTTTAAAAAGCACTGCCGAGTTATGGCATGAAATCACAGGCTGCCAGATTTATGAAGGTTATGGACTTTCTGAAACATCACCTACTGCGACCTTTAATCCACCGCTGAGCCGACGCTTTAGTGGCACCATTGGTTTGCCACTGGCAGGAACTGAAATCCTGATTTTAAACGATGAGGCCAAGCCGGTTGAGTTTCAGCAGGCTGGAGAAATCGCCATTCGAGGACCTCAGGTGATGAAAGGTTACTGGCAGCAACCGGAAGCAACGGCTCAGGCATTTACGAAAGACGGCTTCTTTCTGACAGGCGATATCGGCTGTATGGATGAGCAGGGTTATATCACCATTCTAGACCGTAAAAAGGACATGATTCTGGTTTCCGGTTTTAATGTCTATCCGAATGAGCTGGAAGGCGTACTGTCCAAACATCCCAAAATACTGGAATGTGCCGTGATCGGGATTGAGGATGAAAAATCCGGGCAGGTACCCAAGGCATTTATTGTGAAACAGGATGCCAACCTGACTCAAGATGAGGTCATGGCTTTCCTGAAACAGCAACTGACCAGTTATAAACTGCCAAAATACATTGAGTTTGTGGCTGGATTGCCAAAGTCTACAGTAGGCAAAATTCTGCGTCGTGAACTGCCTCGTACTGTTCAGTCGAGTGCCAAAGTCTGCTAAAGAATAATCTAATTCATTAGATTTAAAGTAAAAAAGGAATCTAAAGATTCCTTTTTTATTGCTTGCTAGCTTATCGCTGCTGGATGACTTTTTTGCTTTTCAGCTCATCTATTTCATCCGGGCTTAAAAACTGGCTTAAGACTACATCGGTATCTTCACCTAAACAGGGTGGCGCTTTTTTATACTCTACCGGGGTCTTGGAAAGTTTAATCGGTGAGCCAATCGAGGTGTAATCTTCACGTAAAGTGTGTGGCATCTGGATGACCATCTCACGTGCCAATACCTGTTCTTCTTTCAGAGTCTGCTTCAGGTTATTAATCATACCAACCGGAACTTTGACTGCATGAATCAGATCCACCCAGGTTTGTGCGGGTTGCTTATAGAAATGTGCCTGTAGCACTGTGGTCAGCTCTTCACGATGCATCACCCGTCCTGAATTTTTTAGGAAACGAGGATCTTCGGCGACCTCAGCCAAGCCCACTGCCTGACACAAGGCCTTGAATTGCAGGTCATTGCCACAGGCGATAATAAACTCACCTTGCTGTGCCTTAAACACCTGATAAGGCACAATATTGGCATGCGCATTTCCAAAGCGGCCCGGCACTTTGTCTGAAGTCAGATAATTCATTGCCAGAACGGAGAGGGAAGCCACCTGGGTATCCAGCAGTGCCATATCGATATGCTGGCCTTCACCGGTTTTTTCCCGCGACAATAATGCCGCCTGAATGGCAATTGCAGAATATAAACCGGTGGTCAGGTCAGCAAAAGCCAGACCGGCTTTTTGCGGGCCGCCTCCCGGCAAGTCATCGCGTTCACCGGTGACGCTCATCATGCCACCCATGCCCTGAATAATAAAATCATAACCTGGTTCGTGTGCACGTGGGCCGTTCTGACCAAAGCCGGTAATTGAACAGTACACCAGACGCGGATTTAACTGACTCAGACTTTCATAATCCAGACCATATTTTTTTAGAGAACCCGCTTTATAATTCTCGATGACCACATCACTTTGCTGGGCAATTTTTTTAATGATCTCTTGACCTTCAGGCGTAGACAGATCCACGGCAACTGAATGTTTACCGCGGTTGGCAGAAAGATAATATGCCGATTCATGCGTATCTTCCTGCTTGTCATTTTTTAGCCAGGGCGGGCCCCAGATTCGCGTGTCATCCCCGTGATTAGGTTTTTCAATTTTAATCACTTCGGCGCCTAAATCGGCCAAAATTTGACTGCACCACGGGCCGGCTAAAATACGGCTTAAATCCAGTACGCGAAAGCCTGTTAAAGCACCCATCCTTACACTTCCTGTTTTATTGTATTCAATATCATCTAATTTCTAATCCTCATATCAAAATATCTTAAAATGATTTAATAATCAAATTAGCGATAACTAATTTCGTATAACAAAACTTAATATCAAATATTGTTGAAAATTCAACTTATCTTAATTACCTTGATTGGGCTCGACAGGAACAGCAAAAATAAAAGGAGATCTGAAAATCTCTCAGAGAAACCAAGAAAAACAGGAGCTAAAAATTGTCAGGATTGCATTTGTAGCAACCCGTCTATGTGCAAGATGGCAATTAAAACATCAATACGAAATAAGCAATAACAAGGATATTTACAATGACGGATCTCGCAACAGAATTAGGAAAAATCAAGCCCACGACCAAAAGAACCCAGCAAATTGCCTTTATATTTGCTTTTCTGGCCTTACTGGTCGATGGCGCAGACATGTTATTGCTGTCATTTAGCTTGAACAGTCTCAAAGCTGAGTTTGGCTTAAGCAATTTACAGGCAGGAGCACTGGGAAGTTTCACTTTGGCCGGGATGGCCATTGGCGGATTTATGGGCGGTTGGGCCTGTGACCATTTAGGCCGGGTACGCACCGTGGTCATTTCCATCCTGATTTTTTCTACATTGACTGCGGCACTGGGTTTTACCCAGAATTTTGAACAGTTCGCGCTATTACGCTTTCTGTCTGCATTCGGAATTGGCGCTTTATATATTGCAGCCAATACATTGATGGCAGAATATGTACCTACTGAATATCGGACAACAGTCTTGGGAACCTTACAGGCAGGCTGGACAGTCGGTTATATTGTGGCGACCTTGCTTGCTGGCTGGATTATTCCAGACTACGGCTGGCGGATGCTGTTCTTTGTCGCGATTATTCCAGCCGCCATGGCATTTTTTATCCAGAAACTGGTGCCAGAACCAGAGTCTTGGCAGCGGGCCAGACTGCAACGTTTATATGCGCCTGCAGATGTAACGGCAAATCGACCTGTTAAAAAAAGTACCACCAAGGAAATTTTTGCCGATCCTAGAAACCGCAGAATGTTTATCCTGTGGATTTTAACCGCTGGCTTTTTACAGTTTGGTTATTACGGCGTCAACAACTGGATGCCGGCCTATCTAGAATCTGAATTACATATGGATTTTAAATCGATGGCAGGTTATATGATTGGGACTTATGTCGCCATGATTTTCGGCAAGGTTCTGGCTGGCTTTGCAGCAGACCGTTTAGGACGCCGTTTTGTCTTTGCCTTTGGTGCTATTGGCACAGCGATCTTCCTGCCGGTGATTGTACTGTTTAATAGCCCTGACAATATTGCCTATCTGCTGATTTTCTTTGGTTTCCTGTACGGTATTCCTTATGCGATTAATGCCACCTACATGACCGAAAGCTTTGCAACCTCGATTCGTGGTACTGCGGTTGGTGGTGCTTATAATGCCGGGCGTATTGGCGCCATGTTTGCACCTGCAATTATCGGGGCGGCTGCAAGTGGTGGCTCTATCGGTTTGGGCTTCCTGATTATGGGCGGTGCATATTTCTTATGTGGTGCAGTATCTGGAATTTTCATCAAAGACCGTCAATACGATCCTCAAAAGGCCTAAATTAATTTAAATGCAAAAAAATGAGCCTGGACACAGGCTCATTTTTATCTACATCTTTTAAAACCGTATTTCTATTTTTTATTATTGATCTGTTTGTTGATGCAGCTGAATACTTTTTAAACCATCATTTACTTTATTGAGAAGATGAATCAGTGTAATGACATCATCAAAAGCCAAAGTGTTTAATGCCTGTCCATAAAAATTAAAGAAATCATCTTGCAGACTATCCCAGGTTTTAAGGCCTTCGCTGGTCAGGGCGACATTCTTTGCGCGTCGATCATGTTCACTAATAATGCGTTGCACCAGCCCATCGCGTTCCAGCCGTTTTAGAACCGCATCCAGATTTTGACGACTCACGCCAAGATATTCGGTCAGGTCAGAAAAGGACATCCCGGATTGCACTCGTGGCCGAGACAAGGCACCCAATACTGCCCAATGCACAGGAGAAATCCCCAATTCATTTGAACATTTGCGGTCTAGGGTATTGCCCACCTGAAACAGTCTAAAAAAAAGTCTATTGTGGGCAGAGTACAAAGATTGATCATAACTACCTGGTAGAGCATCACTCATTTTAAAGATCACCCTGATCAAAGCGTTTAAATAAGAAGCATTATACCTAAAAGGTATCTGCTAGAAATCAAATTCCGTTTTATATCGCTCTATGATGAGGAAACGTTCGATATAGGCTTAGGTTGCTTATGGTCTACATTTTTAGCGTTCCATTCTCTGGATTGTGTAGGCGTTCCAACATCTTTCTTTATGCTGTCACATGCCTGTGTTTTAATGCTAAACGTTAAGATCAAAGCCAATATATGTCAATGTATTTATTCTGTTAAAAAGTTAATTTATTGATATTAAATGATTAAATAAATATTTAATTTTAATTTATGTAAATATATTGACATAAAAATATTCTAATCCTATTTTAGTGATAACAGGCGATATATGAACAATAGTTAATCAGAATCAGATAAAAATATACCAGGGAGAGCTAAATGAAAGGCTTAAAGGACAAAGTAATCATCGTGACTGGTGGCGCAGGTGGAATTGGTTCGGCAACCTGTCGCCGTCTGGCGGAAGAAGGTGCCAAAGTTGCGATTTTTGATATGAATATTGCAGCCGCTGAACAATTGGCTCAGGACATTAATCAGCACAATAATCAAGCTTTGGCGGTGCAGTGTGATATTACCGATCGCGATGTGGTCGAGCAGGCTGTACAGCAAGTAGAAGCCGAGCTTGGCCCGATAGATGGTCTGGTCAATAATGCCGGTTGGGATATTTTCAAACCTTTTGTCAAAACCAATCCGCAAGAATGGGACAAGCTGATCCAGATTAATCTGGTCGGCATGCTGAATATGCACTTTGCCGTTCTGAAAGGCATGGTCGAGCGGAATTCTGGCAGTATCGTCAACATTGCTTCTGATGCTGCGCGGGTTGGTTCTTCGGGTGAAGCCGTTTATGCCGCATGTAAGGGCGGACTGCTTTCATTCTCAAAAACACTGGCCCGTGAACATTCTCGTCATAACATTAAAATTAATGTGATTTGTCCGGGACCAACCGATACAGCCTTACTGGCAGGTGTCACCGAAGGTGCATCGAATCCAGAAAAATTACGTGAGGCTTTCACTCGTGCTATTCCACTCGGTCGTTTAGGTCAACCTGAAGATTTAGCCTCTTCGATTGCCTTCTTTTTAAGTGATGATGCCAGTTTTATTACTGGACAAGTACTCAGTGTTTCGGGTGGTTTAACCATGAGTGGTTAAGAAAAAACTGCTAGAAAATATGGAAAATAAAGTCAGACAGAGAAATACAGGAAGTTATAACAATGATTTTTGAAGATATCTTATACGAAGTGAAAAACGGTGTAGCCTGGATCATCATCAATCGTCCAGAAAAAATGAATGCCTTTCGTGGTACGACCTGTGATGAATTAATCAAAGCCTTAAACAAGGCCGGCTATGACCGTGAAGTCGGTGCGATTGTACTGACTGGCGCCGGTGATCGTGCTTTCTGTACCGGCGGGGATCAATCCGCGCATGATGGAAACTATGATGGCCGTGGCACCATTGGTTTGCCAATGGAAGAATTACATACGGCAATGCGTGATGTGCCTAAACCGGTGATCGCTCGTGTACAAGGTTATGCCATTGGTGGTGGAAACGTATTAGCCACCATTTGCGATCTGACCATTTGTTCAGAGAATGCCATTTTTGGTCAGGTGGGCCCGAAAATGGGTTCAGTCGATCCGGGTTATGGCACAGCATATTTAGCACGTGTAGTCGGTGAGAAAAAAGCCCGTGAAATCTGGTATATGTGCCGTCGCTATACGGGCCAAGAAGCGGTTGCAATGGGTCTTGCCAATAAATGTGTACCTGCCGATCAACTTGATGCTGAAGTACAGGCTTGGGCCGAAGAAATCTGTCAGCGTAGTCCGACAGCCATCGCCATTGCCAAACGTAGCTTCAATATGGATACCGCACATCAGGCGGGGATTGCCGGCATGGGCATGTATGCACTAAAACTGTATTACGACACGAAAGAATCGCGTGAAGGCGTCAATGCACTGAAAGAAAAGCGCCAGCCTGAATTTCGTAAATTTTATAAATAAGGAAGATATAGCATGACTAAAAATCCTTATATCACGGAAGACTTAGAGTTTTTAGCAGAAACTGCTGAAAAGTTTGCGCAAAAATATATTGCCCCCGGTTTTTTAGAACGCGACCAAAGTCGGGTGTTTGATCGTGATCTGGTCAAAAAAATGGGAGAGATGGGCTTTATTGCACCGGAACTTCCGGAACAATATGGCGGCCAAGGCATGGGACGCCTGGCAGCAGGTATTATTCATGAAGCGGTAGCCAAAGCGGATTTAAGTTTTTCCTATATCAATCTGCTCGCTTCGCTAAATGGCCAGATTCTGGCGGAACATGGTCAACCCGAAGTGGTTGAACCGTGGCTGAAAAAACTCACCGCCGGTGAAGTGATTTTTTCGATTGCCTTGACCGAGCCGCGTGGCGGTTCAGATGCTGCCAACCTGCGTTTAAAAATCGAACGTGACGGCGATGAATATATCATTAATGGCGAAAAGACTTCGATTTCGGCTGCCGATCAGGCCGATGCATCGGTGGTATTTGGCCGTACCGGTGCCAATGAAGACGGCGCACATGGCGTGACAGCACTTCTGGTTCCAATGGATTTACCGGGCATTAGCACCACGCGTTTTGATTGTCATGGGCAACGTGCCATTGGTCGCGGTTCAATCTTCTTTGATAATGTTCGTGTACCGGTCAATCATCGCTTAGGTGATGAAAACAAAGGTTTTGTGCAGGTCATGCAAGGCTTTGACTTTTCACGTGCCTTGATTGGTTTACAGGTTCTGGCTGTTGCACGTGTCAGTCTGGATGAAGCCTGGGAATATGCGGCGCAACGTGAAGCCTTTGGTCAGCCCTTAACAGCATTTCAAGGCGTATCGCATCCATTGGCCGAGTATGAAACTCAGGTAGAAGCCGCGCGTTTACTCTGTCTGCAAACCTTATGGCTGAAAGACAATCATCTGCCACACACCTCCGAGGCTGGAATGTGTAAATGGTGGGGACCGAAGCTGGCCTATGATGTAATTCATCAATGTTTGCTGACCTTTGGTCATGCCGGATATGATCGTGGTGTCATGGAACAGCGCATGCGCGATGTACTGGGTTTCCAGATTGGCGATGGTACTGCACAAATTATGAAAACTATTATTGCGCGTAAAAAAGCAGGTCGAAAGGCTGTTCCGGCTTAGTGCATTATTCAGTAAAGACTCAGCCCATATAATTAAAATTAGGAGTGAACGAATGGAATTCGATGCGGTTCTTATAGCTTCCAGAAAAGAGAAGATGCTGAAAGATGGCTACTGGTTAAATAAAACCATTATTGATTCTCTGCGTCAGGCCATCGACAAGAATCCAGATAAAACTGCGCTGGTCAGTTTTAAGATGGAACACAAAACCGAGCAGGTGTTTAGCTACAAGGATCTCTGGGAGATAACCAATAAAATTGCTTTAGGCTTAAAGCAATTGGGTGTTACTCAAAATGACGTAGTCTCGTGCCAGTTGCCGAACTGGTGGGAATTTACCTTGCTGTATCTGGCCTGTAGCCGCATCGGTGCTGTACTAAATCCTTTGATGCCGATTTTTCGGGAGCGTGAACTGGAATTCATGCTGAAACATGGCGAAGCCAAAGTATTTATCGTACCGAAAAACTTCCGTAATTTTGATCATGAACAGCTGGCAAATCGCTTAAAGACTAAAATTGAGACTTTGCAACATGTGGTGGTGGTCAATGGTCTTGAAGAGAATAATTTTGACCGGGTCCTGGTCAATCATGGGCTTGAGCAGGATTCCGCAGCAATTGCAGGCCTGGATCAGCTTGAAGCTCAACCCGATGATATTACCCAGCTGATTTTTACTTCTGGCACCACAGGTGAGCCGAAAGGGGTAATGCATACTGCCAATACCTTATTTTCCAATATTGTACCTTATGCCGAACGACTGCATTTAAATGAAAATGATGTAGTACTCATGGCTTCACCCATGGCGCATCAAACCGGCTTTATGTATGGTCTGATGATGCCGATTGAACTGAATGCCAAAGTGGTGTTGCAAGATGTCTGGGATGTGTCACAGGCAGTAGATTTAATTCACCAGCATCAGGTCAGTTTTACCATGGCCTCTACACCATTCCTGAATGATCTGTCTACCACGGTTGCAGAACAGCATGATCAGGTTGGCAGCCTGAAAACTTTCTTATGCGCGGGTGCACCAATTCCAGGTTCATTGGTGCAAAAAGCACGGGAAACTTTGGGGGTCAAAGTGATTTCTGCTTGGGGCATGACCGAGTGCGGCGCAATTACCACCACACGACCTGAAGATGAGGATGAACGTTCCTTTAATACGGACGGGATTGCTTTGCCCGGTGTAGAGATCAAAATCGTCAATAAAGCAGGCGAGATTAAACCGCTGAATGAGCCGGGACGCTTAATGATTCGTGCCTGTTCAAGTTTTGGCGGCTATTTAAAACGTGCACATTTAAATGATACCGATGCAGATGACTGGTTTGATACCGGAGATATTGCCTATCAGGATGAGCAAGGCTATATCCGGATTTGGGGGCGCAAAAAAGATGTAATTATTCGTGGTGGAGAAAATATTCCGGTCGCAGAAATTGAATCTCTGCTGTATAAACACCCGAATATTGCCGTCGTGGCGCTGGTGGCTTATGCCGATGAACGACTCGGTGAAAGAGCCTGTGCGATTATCAAGCTTAAAGATCCAAGTCAGCCATTAGAACTAAGTGATATCGTCAACTTTTTGAAAACCCATAATCTGGCGATGCAGTATATTCCAGAGCGTTTGGAGATTTGGGAAGATATTCCAATGACGCCGTCTGGAAAAATCCAGAAGTTTAAACTTCGTGAACTGCTGGCCAGTCATCTTGCCTCAGCCAATTGATCGTTAAAGATAAACTCCTGAAATATATTCAGGAGTTTTTGCTATAGATTGAAATGGGAAGCCAAACCTTAAATTGATTTATCGCGTTATTTTAATAACTTCAATAAAGCTTCAGCTGTCGCAGCCGAAGAGGCAGGATTTTGTCCGGTAATGAGCAGACCATCTTCTTGGACATAAACCTGCCAATCCTCAGCTTTGGAATATTGGCCACCTTTTTCTTTGAGCATGTCTTCAACTAAAAATGGCACAATATCGGTCAGGCCCACGCCGTCTTCTTCGCTATTACTGAAACCGGTGACCGATTTACCTTCGACAATCGAGCGACCTTCAGCATCTTGAACATCACGAAGTACGCCCGGCGCATGACAAACCAATGCCACAGGTTTATTGGCCTGTAAAGTCTGCTCAATCAAGGAAATAGAGTTCTGGTCTTCGGCTAGATCCCATAATGGACCATGACCACCGGGATAGAACACGGCATCAAAATCCTGATTTAAGACTTCACTTAATTTATGTGTATTGGCAAGCTGCTGCATGGCCACTTCATCTGCTTCAAAACGTTTGGTGGTTTCAGTCTGTGCATCCGGTTCATTACTTTTTGGGTCTAAGGGCGGCTGGCCACCCGCAGGAGAAGCCAGAATTAGCTCTGCACCTGCGTCAACAAAGCTATAGTAAGGTGCAGCCAGTTCTTCCAGCCAGAATCCGGTTTTCTTTCCGGTATCGCCAAGCGTGTCATGTGAAGTCAGAACGATCAGAATTTTCATGTTATTTTCCTGTATCTCATTAAATATTGCGAATGGCTGCTTGTTAATTTAACAAGTCGCGGGCATCAGGAATGTTGTGATACGTTCATTTGCTGTATCGATACGTTTGTGTTTGAGTTGAATTAACTTAAGGCTGTATTTATGAAGCGAACAGTTTTTTAAGCGCAATTATCTGCCCATTAACAGGTCTTGCTGAAGGTCCGCCTGTTTACGCAGAAAATCCCAGACCAGTTTAATTTTCGGTTCGTGTTGCAGATCGACCAGCGTCAGCATCCAGAAAGTGTGGGTAAAACTGACCTGATCGCCCAGAACCTGTTGCAGTTCACTTTTATCATGGGCCAAAAATTTCGGTAAAATAGCTAGCCCGGCACCGGCACTGACCGCAATTTGCTGGGCCAGAATACTGTTACTGCGAAAACAGGCAGTCAATTGCAGCGGTAAACGTTCCAGCGAATACAGGGCCGAGCTATAGACCAGATCATCAATATAATCGACAAAACGGTGCTGCTTGAGGTCTTCCAGTTTTTTAATTGGCGGATTTTTCTGTAAATAATGCTGACTGCCATACAGTTTTAGACAGTAATTCGACAGACGGGTAATGATATAGGGGCCCGATTTGGGCCGGTCAATCGCAATTACAATATCGGCTTCACGATGCGAAAGTTTGATCGCTTTCGGCACCGGAATCAGGTCAATGGTCAGTAAAGGGTAGTGCTGGGAGAACTCGGCCAGTAAGCGCGCTAAAAATGCCGTACCAAAACCTTCTGGTGCACCAATCCGCACCCGGCCTTGCAAGGGATCGTTGCGTTTGTCAATCTGGATAAAGGATTGTTCCATCAGTTCCACACGCGGCACCAATGCCAGACCTTCCGAGGTCAGCTCATACCCTGTCGCTTCGCGTTTAAACAGTTGAGTACCCAAGGTGTTTTCCAGCGCCTGAATCCGCCGTGCCACGGTACTGTGTTCCACCCCAATCAAGCGTGCTGCATTGGTGAGCGTTTTGGCACGTGCCAAAACCAAAAAGAAACGTAAATGATCCCAATCTACTTTCATCTTCTATTTAACATCCTGTTAAATCCCTGTGCATATTTGCACATCTATCGTGCATCAATTTCTATTGGTGGTCAAAGTGTTCTTTGTTAGTCTGCTGAAACAGCGTAAAAATAATACGTTTAAAACAGCCAGTAAAGGCAGACACAACGACAATAACAAACCAGCACGGAGCGACCATGAACGCCATTCATCATCCACAGCAAAGTACCGGATTCACCACCGCAAAACTCCTCATTAATGGTGAATTTGTCGAATCAAAAACCAGTCATTGGCAAGATATTATCAACCCTGCCACTCAAGAAGTTTTGGGTCAGGTACCATTTGCAACTGCAGAAGAAGTCAATGCCGCGATTGCTGCCGCACAAAATGCCTTTGCCAGCTGGCGCCAAACCCCGATTCAGGCACGTATGCGGATTATGTTGAAGCTGCAGGATCTGATTCGTACTAACTTAAAAAGTATTGCCCAAGTATTAACGGCGGAACAGGGCAAAACCCTGGCTGATGCCGAAGGTGACATTCAGCGTGGCTTAGAAGTGGTGGAGCATGCCTGTTCTATTGGTTCACTACAAATGGGTGAATATGTTGAAGGTGTGGCACGTGGGGTCGATACCTATACCTTGCAGCAACCACTCGGTGTTTGTGCGGGAATTACGCCGTTTAACTTTCCGGCGATGATTCCACTGTGGATGTTCCCGATGGCGATTGTCTGCGGTAATACCTTTGTCTTAAAGCCTTCGGAACAGGATCCGCTATCGACCATGATGCTGGTGGAACTGGCAATTGAGGCAGGCGTACCTGCTGGTGTGCTGAATGTAGTGCATGGCGGTAAAGAAGTAGTCGATCTGCTGTGTACCCATCGTGACATCAAAGCCATTTCTTTTGTCGGCTCGACCGCGGTCGGTACGCATGTCTACAATCTGGCCGGCCAGCACGGTAAACGTGTACAGTCGATGATGGGCGCGAAAAACCATGTCGTGGTGATGCCGGATGCCAATAAAGAACAAACCCTGAATGCCTTGGTGGGTGCAGCATTTGGTGCAGCAGGCCAGCGTTGTATGGCACTTTCAGTGGCCGTGATGGTCGGGGACACCAAGCACTGGGTCGATGAACTGGTTAATAAAACCAAAACCTTAAAGGTGAATGCCGGGCATGAACCGAATACTGATGTTGGGCCAGTGATTTCGACCCGTGCCAAAGCCCGTGTCATAGACTTAATTAACAGTGGCGTTGAACAAGGCGCTGAATTGCTGCTGGATGGTCGTGATGTGAATGTTCCAGGCTATGAAAAAGGCAATTTTGTCGGACCAACGATTTTTAATCAGGTCACGACCGATATGCGCATTTATCAAGAAGAAGTATTCGGTCCGGTACTGGCGATCATACATGTTGATACTTTAGAACAAGCCATTGCACTGATTAATGCCAATCCATTCGGTAACGGCGTTGGACTCTTTACCCAAAATGGCAATACTGCACGCACATTCCAGCACCAGATTGATATCGGTCAGGTCGGTATTAACATTCCAATTCCTGTACCTGTGCCGTTCTTCAGCTTTACCGGTTCGCGTGGTTCAAAACTGGGGGATTTAGGTCCTTATGGCAAGCAGGCAGTGCAGTTCTATACCCAGACCAAAACCATTACCAGCCGCTGGTTTGAAGATGATCAGGAAACCACAGGTGTCAATACCACGATTAGCCTGCGCTAAGGAGCATCAGCATGAAGATTGCATTTATTGGTTTGGGCAACATGGGTGGCTCGATGGCGCAGAACCTGCTCAAGGCAGGGCATCAGGTTTTTGGTTATGACTTGAGTGAAGTCGCTTTACAGCATTTTGCCGAAGCGGGTGGTATCGTTTGTGACAGTCCACAAGCGGCCGCAAAACAGGCAGATTTTGTGGTCAGCATGTTACCTGCAGCCAAGCATGTACGTGAAGTTTATCTCGGTGAGCACGGTATTCTGAACGTGCTTCAGGCGGGCAGTTTGTGTATCGACAGCAGTACCATTGACCCGCAAACCATTCAGGAGGTTGCTGCAGCAGCGCAGGCCAGACAAATTCGTGTCTGTGATGCGCCAGTCTCTGGCGGGACTTTGGGCGCCAAAGACGGAACTTTGACCTTTATGGTGGGTGCAGACGATGCCACCTTTGAGGCCGTAAAACCGGTCCTCAACTGTATGGGCAAAAATCTGGTGCATTGTGGCGCTGTAGGAACAGGACAGGTCGCAAAAATCTGCAATAACCTGATTCTGGGTATTTCCATGACCGCCGTTGCAGAAGGCATGGCACTTGGAGCCAAACTGGGAATTGATCCGCAAGCACTAGCCGGGGTAATCAATAGTTCCACCGGACGTTGCTGGAGTTCTGAAATCTATAATCCTTGGCCGGATATCTGTGCCAATGCACCGTCATCACGGGGTTATACCGATGGTTTTGCAGCACAGCTGATGCTTAAAGATTTGGGCCTGGCTGTCGATGCAGCGCAACAGGTGGACCAACCGGTGGTTCTGGGTAGCATGGTGCAGAAACTCTATCAACAACTGTGTCAGGAAGGCGATGCTCATCTGGACTTCTCCAGTATTATGCATCAATACACCACGCCAAATGCTTAATACTTAAAATATCCAGATGGAGCAAGGATTCGCTTCATCAACAATACCTTGTCAGTAATAACGATAAATTCAGGCTGAGGTTTAACATGTTAGATTATCAAAAAACAATTGAAAATTTTGATTTAGATGCAGTGGCAAAGCAGTATCTGTCCGGTTCGATGCAGGCGCTGAACGCCTGTTATGAATGTTGCGACCGCCATGCTGACTCCGATGCAATTGCTTTACACTGGTACGGTAAAGATGGCCGCAAAGAACAGTATAGTTTTCGCGAACTCAAGAAATATTCCAGCCAGTTTGCCAACTTTTTAAAATCTCAAGGCATTGGCAAAGGCGACCGCGTTTCCGGATTATTACCGCGGACTTCAGAGCTGATCATTACCATTTTAGCGACCTGGCGGATTGGTGCAGTGTATCAACCTTTATTTACTGCCTTTGGTCCCAAAGCCATTGAACATCGCATTCAGCTGGCGCAAAGCAAGCTGGTAGTGACTGATCTGGCGAATCGGGAGAAACTATCCGATCTTAGCGCTTGTCCCACGATCGTCACTGTACATGTCGAAACCGAGGCAGAGCGTTATCCACAAGACCTCAGTTTTTGGACGGTGTTAAACCGCCAGGCTGAAGGTTGTGAACTGGAAATGCTCAGTATCGATGAGCCATTTTTATTGATGTTTACCTCTGGAACCACTGGACCGGCCAAGCCCTTAAAAGTTCCACTTAAAGCCCTGATTGCTTTTGCTGGCTATATGCACAATGCCATCGGTCTAACCGAAGATGATGCTTTCTGGAATATTGCTGATCCGGGCTGGGCTTATGGTTTGTACTATGGGATTACCGGCCCGTTATTGCTCGGACACTCGACCCTGTTTTATGAGGGTGGTTTCAATGCCGAAAGTGTCTGCGACATTGTCAAGCAATATGGCATTACTAATCTGGCCGGTGCGCCGACCGCTTACCGCATGATGATGGCAGCAGATGCTGAACAGATGGCACAGCTACGGGGCAAGTTGCGCGTGGTCAGCAGTGCTGGAGAACCTTTAAACCCGGAAGTGATCCGCTGGTTTAAAGAGGTGCTGGATGTGCCAATTTATGACCATTATGGCCAGACTGAAGTCGGGATGGTGGTGTGTAATCATCATGCGCTACAACATCCGGTCCGTTCAGGTTCGGCAGGCTTTGCCAGCCCGGGTTACCGGATTGCAGTCGTCGATGAACAAGGTCATGAATTAACGGCTGACGTTCCGGGCGTCCTGGCAGTGGATATCAGTCAATCACCCATGATGTGGTTCTCGGGTTATGAAGAAAGCCGTAAATCGCCCTTTGTTGGACATTACTATTTAACCGGTGATACCGCGGAAATTCATGCTGATGGCAGTATGAGCTTTGTTGGACGTAGTGATGATGTCATTACCACCTCAGGCTATCGCGTGGGGCCATTTGATGTGGAAAGTGCCTTGCTGGAACATGATGCCGTGATTGAAGCAGCAGTCATTGGCGTGCCTGATCCTGAACGTACCGAAGTGATTAAAGCCTTTGTGATTCTGGCGAATAACTTTGCAGCTTCATCTCATCTGGAAGAAGAACTAGGCCAGTTTGTGAAAAAGCGTTTGTCTGCGCATGCCTATCCGCGCCTGATTGAATTCGTCACAGAATTGCCAAAAACCCCGAGTGGCAAGATTCAGCGTTTCTTACTGCGTAATCAGGAAATCAACAAGCAGCAGGTAAAGACCGCATAACTAGCCAAAGCCAGCAGATTGAATAAAAATATTAAATAAAGAGATTGAAGGAAGCATCCATGCAATTTACGGAAGAGCAACAACTGATTCAGGATATGGCCAAAAGCTTCGCTCAGGAACAGATTAAACCTTTTGCCGGCGAGTGGGATCAAAAAGGCATATTTCCTAAACAGACCTTGTCTCAAATGGGTGAGCTAGGTTTTTTAGGCATGCTGATTCCAGAAGAGTGGGGCGGTTCAGGTACAGGCACGCTGGCTTATGTACTGGCCCTCGAAGAAGTGGCAGCGGCAGATGGTGCAACGTCCGCCATCATGAGCGTACACAACTCGGTGGGTTGTGTGCCGATTCTCAAGTTTGGAACGGAACAGCAAAAGCAGCAGTTTCTAAAACCTTTGGCTCAAGGGCAAATGATTGGTGCCTTCGCCCTGACCGAACCGCATACCGGATCGGATGCTGCAGCGATTAAAACCCGGGCCGTGAAAGATGGCGATCACTACATTATCAATGGCGCTAAACAGTTTATTACCTCGGGTCATAATGCCGGGATGATTATTGTCTTTGCCGTGACCGATCCAACTGCGGGAAAAAAAGGCATGAGTGCATTTTTAGTGCCGCGCGACACGCCCGGTTATGAAGTGATTCGGGTCGAAGAAAAACTCGGTCTGCATGCTTCGGATACCTGTCAGATTGCTTTAACCGATGTCCGCGTTCATGAAAGTTTAAGACTCGGTGCAGAAGGTGAAGGCTTAAAAATTGCCTTGGCCAATCTGGAAGGTGGACGGATCGGCATTGCCGCACAAGCAGTGGGTCTGGCCCGCGCTGCATTGGAAGAAGCGACTGTTTATGCACATGATCGCGTGGCCTTTGGCAAACCGATTTTTGAACAGCAGGCGATTTCGTTCAGGCTGGCCAGCATGGCCACCGAAATTGAAGCGGCGCGACAACTGGTCCATTTTGCTGCACGTAAAAAGGAAGCAGGTGAAAGCTGTTTAACCGAAGCCTCTATGGCCAAACTCTTTGCTTCGGAAATGGCAGAACGTGTCTGTTCCAAAGCGCTGCAGATTTTTGGCGGTTACGGTTATCTGAAAGACTTTCCGATTGAACGCATTTATCGCGATGCGCGTATTTGTCAGATTTATGAAGGCACCAGCGATATTCAGCGTCTGGTAATTGCACGTAGTTTATAATTTTAAAGGGATTTTTATCATGCAATGGCAAACTATTTTACTCGAACAGCGTAACGGGGTCGGGCTGATTACTTTAAATCGTCCACAAGCCTTAAATGCCTTGAATAATCAATTGATCGTTGAAGTGAATCAGGCGCTGGATCAGCTGGAAAAAGACCCGCAGATTGGCTGTATTGTCATCACTGGTTCGGAAAAAGCCTTTGCTGCAGGTGCAGATATCAAAGAAATGGCAGATTTAAACTTTCCGCAAATTTATCTGGATGATTTTTTCAGTCTGGCCGACCGGATTGCCCAGCGCCGTAAGCCCTTAATTGCTGCGGTGAGTGGCTATGCCTTGGGCGGTGGTTGTGAATTGGCC
Source organism: Acinetobacter sp. YH18001 (assembly GCF_013416975.1). Lineage (NCBI taxonomy): Bacteria > Pseudomonadati > Pseudomonadota > Gammaproteobacteria > Moraxellales > Moraxellaceae > Acinetobacter > Acinetobacter sp. YH18001. The sequence continues at coordinate 44,284 of NZ_VPEU01000023.1, forward strand.
TTAATGTGCGATTTTATTTACTGCGCTGATAATGCAAAATTTGGTTTGCCTGAAGTCACTTTAGGGGTATTGCCCGGCATTGGCGGAACGCAACGTTTAACCTTGGCGATTGGTAAAGCCAAAGCCATGGAAATGTGTCTGACTGCACGTCACATGGGCGCGCAAGAAGCCGAGCAAAGTGGGTTAGTGGCACGTGTCTTTGCCAAAGAAGAGTTACTAGAACAAACTCTGCAAGCTGCCGAAAAAATTGCTGAAAAGTCGCTTACGGCCGTGATGATGATTAAAGAATCAATTAATCGGGCTTTTGAAGTCAGTCTGGCCGAAGGTCTACGCTTTGAACGACGGATATTCCATTCCATTTTTGCCGGTGCTGATCAAAAGGAAGGCATGCAGGCTTTTGTCGAAAAACGCCCAGCCAAATTCACCCATCAATAAAACAAAAATAGGAAAATAAAATGAGTGATGAAAATAATTTAGCGATTCGGGTACAAGGACGTTTAGGCATTATCAGCCTGGACCGCACCAGTCATTTAAATGCCTTAACCCTGCGGATGATTCAAGGGATTCAGTCACAACTAGATCAGTGGCGCCATGATCCAGCGGTGCAAGCGATTCTGATCAATTCTAACAGTCCCAAGGCATTCTGTGCCGGAGGAGACATCCGTTATCTGTATGACAGCTATCAGGCAGGCAATACCCAATATCAGGATTTTTTTGCCACTGAATATAGCATGCTGAGCACACTGCGCAATTTTCCAAAGGCTGTCATCGTGATGATGGATGGTTATGTTCTGGGCGGTGGCTTTGGTCTGGCTCAAGCCTGTCATATTAAAGTGAGCAGTGAAAAATCACGCTTTGCCATGCCAGAAACCGCGATTGGATTTTTCCCGGATGTGGGAGCCACCCACTTTCTCTCCCGACTGGATGATGTAGGCATTTATATGGCGTTGACAGGGGAGCAGATCAGCAGCAGTGATGCGCTATATCTGGATCTGGTCGATTATCATGTACCGAGTGAAAATTTTGCTGAACTGGAAACCGCATTGATTGCTGCACCGGTATTAAATCAGATTGAAATCCAAAAAATCATCAGTGCGTACATTACCCATCCGGTAGAAAGCGAGTTGCAAAAACGTGCAGATCTGATTAGTCAGCATTTTGGCCATCCAAACCTCGATGAGATCGAACAGAGTTTGGCACATGCAAGTAGCGCCACCGATCAGGAGTGGGCCAATAAAATGCTGGTCATCTTGCAGCAACGTCCAGTCATGGCCAAGCAAACGAGTCTGAAGTTACAGCAGGCCGGACAAAACTTATCGCTGGAAAAATGTATGCAACTGGAGCGAGATCTACAGGATGTCTGGTTGGAGCAAGGCGACTTTATTGAAGGTGTACGTGCACTGATTATTGATAAAGATAAAAATCCACAATGGCAAACCGATAATTCGAAATTTGAAAAAACGCTGGAAAAACTCTGGCCGGTTTGGACTCAACAGCGCGTAGAAAATACATATTAAAGATTCAGATTAAAAACCCTCTCATACGCAGTAATGAGAGGGTTTTTCGCCGAGCTTTCAACATAGGATTTTACCCTAACTTCCTATTATTAATGGGATTTTTTCCTTTTCTTGCCACCGCCATCTTGCTTGTTGACAGTAGACCAGGCAATACGTTCGGCTTCCTCCTCAGAATGACCGCGTTCTTTTTCGCTTTCTTCAATATGTTCGGCCTGCCGTTTTTGTTTATCGGTATAGGCTGATTTGTCACCTCTAGGCATATTGCTGTCCTCATCAAGGTTGGCTGAAATTACTATAACAATGACCTGTTTCTATGGCGGTAAATATCTGTCATGTATTTGTTGAAATTATTTTATAAAACCAGCATCTTTTAAGTGATAGAAAAACTGAAGAATAAATGAATGAAGATAACGGTTCTCACTGACTGTTATCTTCAAATTCTAATTAACCGTTAATGATACTGCCTCCATTAACATGAATGACTTGACCGGAAATATAACTGGCTTCTTCACTCGCTAGAAATAAATACGCTGGTGCGACTTCACTAGGCTGGCCCATCCGACCCATGGGTGTCTGTTTACCGAACTCTTTGAGCTGTTCTTCATCAAAACTGCTTGGAATGAGGGGAGTCCAGATGGGGCCGGGTGCTACGCCGTTGACCCGGATCCCGGTTTTATTTTTTAACAAACTGGTGGAAAGACTGCGGGTAAATGTGGTGATGGCACCTTTGGTACTTGAGTAATCAATCAGTTCATCATGTCCATGATAACTGGTAATACTGGTGGTATTAATAATGCTGTCACCTTCTTGCATGTGCGGAATCACAGCCTGAGTCAAGTGAAACATCGACAGAATATTCACATTAAAGGTCTTAAAAAGTTGCTCAGGAGAAATATCGCTAATACTTTTTTGCGGATATTGAACCCCGGCATTATTGACCAGAATATTAATGGTTTTAAATTCCTGAAGCGTCTGCTCAACCATTTTCTTGATTTCATCTTGATCTTGTAAATCACACTTGATCAGTAAACAACGCCGTCCTGCATCCTCTACCATCTTTCTGGTATCTTGAGCATCCTGATCTTCATCCAGATAACAAATCACAATATCAGCACCTTCACGGGCAAACAAGACCGAGACTGACCGACCTATACCGCTATCGCCACCTGTGATCAGGGCGATTTTACTTTTAAGTTTATCGCTACCTTTATAATTCGGTTTGATGACTTCCGGTGCAGGATCCATTTTGGTTTGCACACCAGGTTGATGATCTTGAGTTTCAGTTGAAGCAGGGGTTTCAGGATAGTTATTCATGTTTTCCCTTTTTCTGTACAAAGTTTAGAAATATCTTAGAGGCTTTCTAGCTTTATGCATTCGGTCTCAACATTTAATAACAGAATGCATTCGAGATTTATCAATTATTCATAGAGCTGTGATTGACATGATTTTAAGTAAAACTAGATACCGCCATTGTCTAAATCTTAATAGAACAGAATACCGCCTATGGTTTACAGCATTCTATCTCTCACATTTTGAGCAACCATTTCTATCAGAGTTTTTATGTCCTTTTAGGATATGGCTCTAGATTTAATTAAGCATCTAAAATTATTGAATAAATTAATAATTATGATATTCATCAAAATTTATCTGATTAATAAATAGCAGAAAAATGCTTTAGATATTGCAAAGTTTGAAAAAGAAGCAATATTGCAAACTTATGAAAATAATAAAGATAAAGCAGAAAACCCCATTGAAAGAGACACTATTCATGATTTACCAGATGTATATGGGCTAGAATCTCTAGCAGATCATGCTTCAGATAAGGATAGGCCTTTACCAGGTTTGGCAGGGTCAATAAATATATTAGCAAGAAGATACACCAGTAAAATTACATGAAGGTGTTGAAGCAGCCAAACTAACATGGTCACACTAAATGTAATAGCTGACGTAATAGTGCATGAGAAATTTAATCTGAAGAAAAGAAAATATGAGATTAACTTCATAGAGGTGTTGAGTTATACCTCTATAAAAAAAATGATCTTTTGATACTAAAAGGCAATAAAGCTAAAAATGAAATTTTTCCAAAGTGGGTTTTATTTCATAATTAGCTTTATTTTTTGCTGATTTCATTTTTATATATTTTGACCCAGATTTCAAAATATACCAATCACCTGTCGTTTTTTTATTTTCTAGACACATAAAAATAAAGTAACTTTTAATGCTTTGAATTAAAATACTTTTGTCATACTCACCCCCG